>NZ_WHJF01000219.1:0-2843 GCF_011682185.1 Massilia genomosp. 1 | reverse complement strand
TCTTTTTCGGGATGCGAGAGAGTCGAGAGGTCGGGAAGAGGGGCAAGTTTTACCATGACCGGCATCATGCCCGGATATCGGAATGTTTACAATTGCGCGTTTACAACGGTCAGGGCTAAACAGTTACAGACAATTCTTGCATATGATTTCCTCTAAAGTATGAACGCGATTTTCAGGAACTTCCGCACATTGAAAAACGCCAGAAATAGCTCGCAGTCAAGCTGACTCCGGTTCCCATGGCGCGCTTTTCAATGGATTAATAGTAAATTTCTGACGGAACATCGTCAACGTCAGAGAAACCAAATAGTGACGATCATCAAGAGCATTGAGCTGACGCGAACGAGCGATATGTCGCGACTCGTAGGATCACGTACTCAATTGCGAATGGCTCACTTAACAGGGCAGTCCATCACCGCACGCCTCCCACGGTGCGCGGCAAGCGTGTGCAAAATGGAATATAGGACCGCGACTGTTGGCTACAGCTCGGCGCTGAAAATAACGAGCAGGCCTTCGTCCAGCGCATTTTCCACTACCTTGAGCACGCTGCGCAGGTAGGTGAACAGGTAGTCGGCCGTGTCGCCCTCGTCGCCCCACACATTGGTGTCGGCATACGGGCTGGCGCTGACGTAATCGCGCGCCAGCGCCTTTTCGATATCGTCCTCGGACAGGTGGCCGAAGTCTTCCGCCTCGTAGGCGATCATGGGATTGGCCTTGAGGGCGTCGAACAAGGCATTCATCTGGGTAATGACGGCGCGCTGCTTGTCGGCATCGAGCACCTCGACCAGCGTGGTGCCGTACTCGCCGTCGAAGGCGTAGCGCTGGCCGCTGTCGGTCAGGAAGGACAATGCCGGAAAATCGAAGGCGGCCAGGATGTTCCCGACATAGTAGATCGCGTAACCGCTGCGCGTGCTGCCGAAGACATGATGGAGCTTGTCGGTGCGCGCGCAGGCAAGCGCGCCGGGACCGCGCGCCAGGGCCTCATAGTCGTCGGCGCTGGACAGTACTGGCGGAACGCTCGCGGCAGGCGCCGAAAAAATGCGGGTTTCGGATGTATGGGACATGGCAGGGTCTCGGAAGGACGGTAAACGGCGTGGCCGGCGACAACGCCAACTATACCGCAGCAAGCGTGCTGGTGAACAGCGCCCGTCGCCCGGCTGCGCGCCGGCTTGTCGTCCCAACATAGTTGTTGAACTTACTCAATTGTTGAGCTAGCATTGACTCGCGGCATTATGAAATTTTACTACATGATTTCGCCACCGCGCCCATGCAGCCCGAGGACCACACTCGCGCGCGCCATATAACAAGAACGAGACAGCCCCATGCACACAGCCATGAACACGACGGAGATCTTCCTCCTCGCGATGCTCCTGATCTTCTCCATTCCCTACCTGATCTGGCGCGTTTTCAAGACCGATTACTACGCCCCGCTGGTGGTGGTGCAGATCATCACCGGCGTCTTGCTGGGACCGGGCGTCATGGGTGCGGCGTATCCGGATTGCTACAAGTTCATCTTCAACCCCTCCGTCATGCTGGCCATGAACGGGATTGCCTGGTGGGCGGTGATGATCTTCGTGATGATCGCCGGCATCGAGCTCGACCTCAAGCAAGCCTGGGCGCACCGGCGCGAGACCACCATCACCTCCAGCCTGGCGTTGGGCGTGCCGCTGGTCTTCGGCGCCGTGGCGGCGGCCGGCATGCTCGGCTACGCCGGCTGGATCGGACCGAAAGCGATGACCTGGCAATTCGTGGTCGGGGTTGGCATGGCCTGCGCGGTGACGGCGCTGCCGATTCTCATCCTGCTGATGGAAAAGCTCGACATCCTGCGCCAGCCGATCGGCCAGCGCATCCTGCGCTACGCCAGCCTGGACGACATCGCCATCTGGGGCGTACTGGCCCTGATCCTGCTCGACTGGAACCGGGTCGGACGCCAGCTCGGCTTCCTGCTGGCCTTCGGCATCGCCACGGTCCTGTACCGACGCCTGATGGTCTGGTTGCCGGAGCGCGACCGCTGGTACGTCGGCCTGATCTGGCTGGCGCTGTGCGGTTTCGGCGCCGACTGGGCCGGTCTGCACTTCATGGTCGGCGCGTTCCTGGCCGGCGCGGTGATGGACGCGCACTGGTTCGACCAGGCCAAGATGGACCTGATGCGCCACCACGTACTGCTGGCGATCATGCCGGTGTACTTCCTCAGCACGGGGCTGCGCACCAACTGGGACATGGGCAGCGCCGCCGTGTTCATTGCGGCCGGCGTACTGCTGGTGGCCTCGGTCGGCGGCAAGCTGATCGGCGCGCACATCGCGGGCCGCATCCTCAAGTGGAAAAAGGGCGAAGCGGGCATCATTGGCTGGCTGCTGCAGACCAAGGCGCTGATCATGATCATCTTCGTCAACATCCTGCTCGACAAGCAGATCATCACCAGCGAGACCTTCACCGCCCTGCTGCTGATGGCCATTGCCAGCACGATGCTGACGGTGCCGGTGGTATATCCGAGACTGCAACGGATGAAAGAGCTCATTTTCCGCAACACCTGACGACTAAAACGCCTACCCCCGGGATCAAAATCCCTACAACCGGGGTCAGAGCTTTAATGAGAAACATTTAACATTCGGCGCAGAGCGCTACCGATTTTGACGCTGATGAACTAGCCTGTGTGTCGCTGTGCGCTTCCTTAAGAACGCCATTGCAGGCATTTCGTCGCCGCAGATTTAGCAATGTTGCTAGTGTAGTGTTGCATTCTCAGTGCTTCGTATTGAAATATCGCGGATGAGGCGCTATTCTTGTGCATCAACCAGGAGAAAGCTAATGCGAATTGCGACGGAGATTGTGCTTACCCAGGACGAGCA
>NZ_WHJF01000218.1:0-2853 GCF_011682185.1 Massilia genomosp. 1 | reverse complement strand
GGCATCCGCAGATTGAAGGTAAAGGTGCCAACACCGCTCGGATTTTCGTTCGGGGGCGTCAAGCCAAACGGATCACCATTGTCCCAGCGCCAGACAATTTTATTGTCGGGCGTACGTGTAATCATCCGTGGCGTTCCCAAATGATCCGGATGAATATGGAACACGTTGGTCGCCGTGCTTTGCGCAGGTGCGGTGCCCGTGACTGTCTGAGTCAATACCGCCACCGGCAGATTGCCCAAGTATACCGTCTCGCGGGTCGCCTTGCCATTGGTGTAAGTATACTCACCGGCCAGTTGCCCGCGCTCATCATAGACAAACACCCCGCCAGCGTAGCCTTGGAAAACACGCTGGTCGAGCCCATTGAAGAGCTGGTAGATAGTCATCGCACCATTCTGGATGCTATACGGACGACCTCGTCCGCTGTAGGTCACGACGAGTGTCCCATCGCCAGTCAGATTGCCGGCACCGTTATAGGTATTGGTCTTGGCCGGCGCCGGACCTGTCGTGGCGGTCAGCTTGTTACTGGCAGGATCGATAGTGTTGGTGTAGCTGTTCGCACCGAACCCCGCTTTGATGCGATTGCCACTGGCATCGTAGGCGTAAGTCTGGGAAACGCCGTTGCCGCCATAGCTGATCAGGCGATCAAGTTCGTCGTAGCCGAAGGTCTGGTTAAGACTGGCGGGGCTGGGCGCCGTGCCGGTGCCCGTATGCGTATAACCTTTGATGCGGTTGGCGGCATCGTAACTGACCGTACGCACGATACCGTTAGCCGAGGGGCTTCCCAATGTATAGCTGCTGATGCGGCCGTTGAGGTCATAGTTGCGCAGATGCGCGTACTGGCTTGCAGGTACGCTGTTGCCCCACGTCCAACCCGTCGTTCCACCAAACGGCGCATAGGTGATATTGCTCAGCAAAACGATGCTGCTGCCAGTATTTGTGCCGCTACCGCTAGCCTGGACGGGATTGAGCACAATGCTGGTCACCTGCCCCGCATTGTTGTAGCCATAATTGACGCGGTTGCCGCTCGGGTACGTCATGCTTGCCAGCTGGCCGACGGCATTGTAGGCATAGCTTAGCGTATGGGTGGTGTTGTAGACCCCGCCGATCGTATTCTGCGTTTTGGTCGCCAGCCGCCCCAATTCGTCGTAGGTATAGCTGGTATTGCCCGATTCATCCGTCATCCGGCTCAATTTGCCGATCGCGTTAGGGACTGGGGTAGCCCCGCCATCGTATTCAAATGTAGTGCTGACCGTACCGGTGTAGTCGATCCGGGTCAGGCGGTTGAGCGCGTCGTAGCTGTAGGTATTCGTTTTGCCTCGGCCGTCCACACTCGTTTTCAGATTGCCGGCGGCATCATAGGTCGACTTGGTCAGGCCCGTGTCGGGGCTGACCAGCTCGGCTCGATTACCCAGGCCGTCGACCGCATAGCGCGTTTCCAGGTTGCGTGGATCGGTTACTGTCGAAAGTTGGTCGATGCCGTCGTAAGCCAGCTTGATGGTCGGGCGTGCGCCGTTGGTTAGCGGTTGCTGGATCTGCTTTACACGGTCGAGCGGATCGTAGGCCCGGTTGCTTACCCGTCCGAGGGGATCGGTGATCTCCGTCAGGTTGCCGCCCAGGTCGTACTGGTAGCGGGTGGCTTCGGCAGGCACTGTCTGCGCGGTGGCCACAGTGCCGGTGTAAGCGCCCAACAGGGGCGTGTAGGTCATCACAACGATCATTGCGCCGGACGTCAAACGGCTGAGGATACGGCGGGTCATTGTGCTGCTCCGGTTTGGCTCGTCAGACGGCCGGTAATGTCATAGGTGCGGGTAATCTGGCGCGCCAGGTTGCCGTTGGGGTCGCGCACTTCTTCCTTGATCCTGTTGCCGGTCAGGTCGAGGGTATAGGTGATGCTCTCGCCGCGGTTGTTGGCGATGGACGTCAGCCGTTGCGCCACATCGTAGTTGTAGGTCGTGACGCTGTTGTCGGGCAGCGTGACCGTTTTGACCTGACCAGAAGGGGTGTAGTCATAGCTGGTCGTCTGCGTCGAGCTGCCATTCGCTACGGCTTGCGATGCAACCCAGCCGCGCGGCGTATAGCTCAGCGTTGTCGTCACACCGTTCGGTGCGCGGATCGTGCGGACGTGGCCGTGGGCGTCGTAGTCCGAGAACGTTGTCGGTTGGTTGGCGGCGTTCGTCACCTTGATCAGGTCGCCGGAGGACGAATCGTAGTCGTAGGTAGTGCGGTCGACGATGTCCGTACGCGGACCGGTGACGGTTTTCAATTGCCCCACATTGCTGTAAGTGTATGTCCATGTCCGGACGCTGCCCGTGACCGGTGCGCTCAGCCCTAAGGCACCGGTCAGGTCCGTCGTTGCCTGTTCGGTCTTGCTGGTCAAGTTGCCGGATCCATCGTATTTGTACTTCGTAATACGTTTTGGTTCGGCGATGGCTTCAGCCAGGCGGAATTGCGCATGCCATTTGGTCGTCACTTTGCGTGCCGGCAGCGCAAGGGTCTGCGCGGTCAGCAGCGGGGTACAATCGACACCAGCAACGCCTTCAACACGGGTGATTTCAAGGTTACGCACGTTGTTGTAAGCGAAGCAGCTAAAGTTGCTGTTGAAATCCCTGGTCTTTGTGACGTTCCCAATACTGTCATAAGTGCGTTCGGCAATGGTTCCACACTCCACGCACGGCGCATCGATGGTCGTCGGCTTGGCAATGCCCTGCACATATGTTTTCCCGTACGGTAAGCGGTAGCTGAGCGGCGTTGTAGATCAGCCGTTAAATCTGTGCAGGTCCGAGCGTAGCGGATTGTCGGCGCAATGCTGTTTCCACAGTCGCGGTGTCAGCTGCTCGACCTTCGAGGCGGGAT
>NZ_WHJF01000217.1:0-2899 GCF_011682185.1 Massilia genomosp. 1 | reverse complement strand
TCTGTCCAGCGGCGCGATCCTGTTGCCAACGCATCACCTAAAAGGCGAGAGTAAACCTCAAACCAGCCCAGGTTACAAGTGCCATCGCAAGTACTTGAATGTAAACAGATTTTTCAGGCATCGGCTGCGCTGCTCGGAGTTGTGTATAACGATATGGCTAAAGGCCGGGCTGCGGCGCGCGGATAGATAGCAAAGCAGCATTGACGCTTTCCCCATCGTGATCTGACACAGGGGGACATAGAGAGGAGATGAACGATCGATACTTACAACGGATTTTTTGCTTTAAGACGAGCAATAGACCAGCTTCCACCGGCAGGAAGGATTTTCACCCGGCCGGAGATCAATCGCGGCACGATCATGGAGGCGCAATTCGTTGTCGTTCCCAGCCGCGAGGTGGACGGTTACACGCAAGAGACCGGCGGTGGCATCCCGAATCAGATTGCTGGTCAGAACTACCATTCATGGTTGGAGGCGCCCATGGTGCAAGACATCATGATCGACCGGCTCGAACGCAATGCCAGCGCGTCCCTGGAAGAGCTGATCGACGCGCTGTTCCACTACGATGAATACGACGCCTTCATGGAAGATTAGGCAACTGCCGACATGCCACGGCCGCGGCTCGGCACAGTCGCATGGCCTGGTCTGTGTTGGCGTACTCCGGCTGTTGGCTAAGTGCGCAAGATGGTCAGCAGCAGCCACGCCGGCAGGCCGAGAAACAGCGCAAGGTGGCCTCCGCGTTCGAGCCGCTGGCGGATATCGACCGCGCGTGCGGGCCGCAACCATGCCGCCAGCAGGGTCGCGCTTTCGATTGCCGAGCGCAGCAGCGCGCCGCTCAGCACCACGCCGATCGCCCAGGCCGCCCACCACAGCGCAAAGGCGGTCAGGTAAGCCTTCAGTCCAAAACTGTAGTATTCCCCGAACGGGCCGCCGTACGAAATCTGCTGGTGCAGGTGGAAAGCGGGAATCGCCAGCGCCAGCGGCAGCAGCACGAACTTGGCGACCGGATGATCGAGCCGCGAGCGCCGCATCGCCAGCGCCGCTTGCGCGTAGGCCTGCATCACCGCGCGCGCGTGCGTGCGTTCCTGGACCGCCGGGCCGCCCGCGCCGGCCAAATGCGCGGCCAGCGCGCCCGGATCGGTCAGCGCCAGCGCGTAACGCTGCCCGCCGGCGAGCCGCACCGAGATCCCCGGGCAGGGCAGCGGCAGGCGCCAGCACCGCACCGTGGCGATGTCGTCCAGCGCGATCCGAAGGCGGCGCGCATCGCGTGCCAGGACCAGGCTGCCATCGGCGAGCGACAGCTTTGCGGAAAACAGGAACAGCACGCACCACGCGGCCGCTTCCGGCGCCAGGAAGAACGCGGAAAACATGCGCATTTGGGCCAGCGTATTGGTGCGCAAGGCGTCGTCAAGCAGCAACGCCACGCACATCCAGAGCAGGCTGGCGCGCGCGAACGCGCGCAACAGGCCCGCCCCGAGGCGCGCGACGGGCGCCAGCACGGCCACATCGACCGGCCCCGGCATGAGGCCCACAGGCGCCGGCGCGGGCGCGGCGCGCGGGCGCCACGCCGGCAAGACCGAGCATGCCGCCAGCAACGCCAGCAACGCCAGGAAGGCGCCAGCGGCCAGTCCCACCCAGTCGCCCCAGAGCACCATCAAAGTGCGCGGCGGGACGCGCACCGGCACCTCGGCGATCACCAGGGTGCGTTCGCCCATGCGCGTGCCGGCCAGCACGGCGCCGCTCGCGTCGATCGCCGCGCTGTAACCGTTGGTGGTGGCGCGGAATTGCGGCAGGCGCGTTTCGATGCTGCGAAACGCCGCCGCCACCTGGTGCATTTCCGCCCCCAAGGAACTGGCGCTGAACCAGGAGTCGTTCGACATTGTGAGTATGGCTTGCGCACCCAGGCGCGCGCCGTCGATGGCCAGGGCGGGATCGACATCGTCGAGGCAGATCAGGGGCAGCACCGGGATCTCGCGGCCGCCGGCCAGGCGCAATGGAAACACGCGGGCGCCGTTGCCGGGCCGCCAGTCGCCAGTCCAGGGCAGGGCGCGCCGCAAGCGCGGCCCGTCCAGCCAGGCCGGCACGTACTCGGTCAGTGGAAACAGGTGCGTCTTGCGATAAAAACCCGTCAGGCCGGCGCCCGGCTGCACGAACGCGGCGGCGTTGTATTCGCCGGCGCTGTCGCGATCGTAGGTGCCGAACACGAAGGGCACGCCGGCGGCGTTGACGATGGCCAGGATCTCGCGGTCGAAATCCGCCCCGGCCTCGCTCTTCGGATGGCCGAAGGTGGTGGGGTAGGCCGTTTCCGGCCACAGCACCGCATCGGCGCGCTGGCGCACCACGGCGTCGTAGCTCATCGCGAAGTGCGTATCGAGAATCGCGCGCACCACCGCGTGGGTTCCCTTTTCCTGGCGCTGGCGCTCGTAGGCGACGATGTTCGACTGGATCAATCCCACCCGCAGCGGCTTGCCGGCGGGAGCGGGGCTGGCCGACAGCACCGACAGCACCGCCAGGCCGTAGCCGGCCAGCAGCAGCGGCGCCAGCGCGGCGGCCGCGAGCGGGCGGGCGGCGATGCGCCAGCCATCGGCACGGCGCGCCAGCGCCGCCGCCACGCCTTCGTTGGCCAGCAACAGCAGAACGGTCAGGCCGGCGGTGCCGCCCACGTCGGCGCCCTGGCGCAGCAGGCGCGATGGATACAGCCCGTGGCCGAGCGTGTCGCCCAGCAAGCCGGGCGCGGCGGCCGGGGGCGCCCCCCCCGCCCCCCCCCCCGCCCCCCCCGCCCCCCCCCCCCCCCCCGGCGGCGGGCGGGGGGCGCGCCCCCCCCGGGGCCCGGCCCCGGCGGCCAGCCGGGCGTAGCCGGTTTGCGCGCCCGATTGCCGCCGGTAGAGGCGGCAATCGGGCC
>NZ_WHJF01000216.1:0-2924 GCF_011682185.1 Massilia genomosp. 1 | reverse complement strand
TCAGGTACGGCATCCCCACGCCTTAAAAATGAGATTAGCCATGATTCCGCCGCCGTAACCGATCAGATTTCCTCCGATATCACGAAAAAGCGATGAAAAATCGTGCTCTCCTGATGTCGGCCAGTTCAGAAAAATCGTTTTGCAATTGGCTCATAAGCGACCGATTTAACGAACATATTATAGATAGGTAATGCTGCCCTTGGAATCATCGCATCTGCTCCATACTTGATGCCCAGTTCACCCAGGCTTGCATAGGTACCTTGGTTTTTTGAAACTATAGTCCGGTCCATGAATCGCAACCGCCCGAAGGTGTCATAAAACGCGTAGATCAAATGGCCGCCAATGTCCTTGCCAGCACGCATCAACCTTACTGAAATAAGGACTACACTTCCATCTCGCTTCAGCAAACCCTTCGCCAAAATTTCCTCAAGATTGCGAACTGATACCAAGTTTCCTATCCTCGCCCCCAGATTTTGCAGATTGTGCGCCATCGTTTCCAGAGCGACACCGCCAAGCCGATCAATCGAGATACCCACAGCGGCCGCTAAGTCGGCAACATGTGCATAGAGTTTTCCGTTGGCATGATGCCCGGTTTGTGCCAATGCCTTGGTCGTACCCACCCAAGAGCAAATTCCTGCTCTTGGCGCAATGTCTTGGATGAGCTTCGCTCTGTTTAGCAGAACAGCAGAATTCCTCATTTGGGCGGCTTTTCCGAACGGAAAGATAGCGATGAGCCTCATCCCATCGGCAAAAAAGCCAGACACTCCACCCTTTTTAACGCCATCGCCCAAGCGCAAAATGTCCGACATTGATGCACCAAATTTCATGAATGAGTGCGTTGTGGCGGCTGCAATCATTACACCGTGATTGTAATGTGAGTCTTCGACCAACTGATCCAATACTGAATCGGCGCTTTTTCCTTGTTCATCAATCCAATCTGCAACACTCGTGAAAACCCACATTTTGTATCCAAAAGTTAATTTTATTGCAATAATCATACTTCATTTTGCAGGTATGGGAATCCCAAATTTAGCATTCCGTGCGATTAAAGTTGCTGGTAGCGTTGGCTTCACTCATTTGCGAATCGCTATATCATCAGTGGCGTCGAAAAGCGCTTTGTCAGGTACGGGAACACGTTTTCGCGGTAGATGTTTTTTGACCGAGCGCGCATCTGGTCGAGTATGCCCGAGGCGGTCAGGCGTTCGTACTCGACGCTGCCATGCGCTGCCTTATGCCTGGGAAGCGCCGATGCCTTCGTCCAGCTCGACGATGAAGCCGGGATCGAAGCGGGCATTCTCGGTGCCGCCGGTGCGCGTCTTGTAGCCGCACGGGTTCGACACCACCCGGCATTTGCCGATCCGGTAGTCGACCGGATCGTGCATGTGGCCGTGTACCCAGAGGTCGGCCTGCCTGGCCAGCTCGTCCAGCCGCGAGGCATACGCGGCCGAAAAGCGCGACGTCGCGTACTCCTCCGGCACCGAGCGCATCGACGGCGCCATGTGGGTGATGACCACGGTCGGCCCGGCAAACGGCGCGGCCAGCCGGGTGCGCAGCCAGGATAGCTCGAGGGCGTGGAACATGGCGGTGTCGGCCGCGCGCAGCTTGCGGTAGTTGTGCCCGGCCAGGCGTATGCGCTTGTAGTCGTTCATGACCGCCTCGGCTTCGCGCATGGCCGCCTGGCGGTCGTCGTCCCCGAACAGGCGGAAATCGGTCCACAGGGTGGCTCCCAGGAAGCGGACATTGCCAATGATTTTTTCGTCGCAGGACAGGAAGTGGACGTTGCCGGACTCGGCGCTGGCCGCTTTCAACTCGGCTTGCACGGTGTCGAGATTGTGGCCGTAGCCTTCGTGGTTGCCATGTACGTACAGCACCGGCAAGCCGGCGAAGTTGTGCGCGGCCCAATGTACGGCCCTGGCGCCGGTATCGATATCGCCGGCCAGGATGACCACATCGGGCCGGGACAGCGCCGGATCGATGCGTGGCGCTTCGGCCCGCCAGAGTTCGTGATGCAGGTCGGAAAGGATGAGCAGGCGCATGGGG
This sequence comes from Massilia genomosp. 1, assembly GCF_011682185.1. NCBI lineage: Bacteria > Pseudomonadati > Pseudomonadota > Betaproteobacteria > Burkholderiales > Oxalobacteraceae > Massilia > Massilia genomosp. 1. The sequence goes on along the minus strand of NZ_WHJF01000216.1, from coordinate 884 downwards.
GACGGCGGGGACGATGAGGTCAATCTTTCATACTAGCCTATCGGCGGCCCGGCAGGGACCCGGCGTGGCCCGGCAGCGGACCTGCGCGCAACGCCGCGCTGGCGCGGGAAACGCTGCCGCCGGCGCCCGGCCGCACGCGTTTTTCGGCAAACTGGCGCTCTTGGAAAAGGCCATTGAACACGCGCGCGCGGCGTTCGATTATCTGCGCACCAAGCCGCCGCGACGCATAATCGGTACGCTTTACAGGCGCCGGAAATGGGGCCGGTGACTGCCGCGCAGCGCCGTATTGTTACCCGAAACGCACGTCCGTATTTACTTCCGGTCTAATCGGCGCAAATTAAGTGAATCTTAACGAACGCGCCTTTTAGCGAAATCGTGGCCGGCCGGGGCCCCCCGCGAAAAATCGCCCGGCGTCAAACAATGTGTATAAATACCCTCAAAAAGACGGTAACTGCACGCAAATATCATCAAATATGCATGATTGCCCGGCTCCAAGACTGCATGAGCGGCGCGAAAACCCGCAGGGTTGCGGCATCAATTGTTGTTTTCTAGATATATGTACAAGATCAATAATTGACAGGAAAGAGTTCGTAATGGTTATATATGCAATCGAAGATTTGAATTTCCGGCAAATCTCGCGAACACGTCCGAGAGACGATTATAAATATAACTAATCGGTGGCCGTTTCGCCTCACGAGAGCGAAACGCGTTCATACACTTACAAAATGAGGAGCTTTGCAATGATGGTGGAGACAAGAGAGCCTCTTGCAAAACTAGCGGAACGGATGAAAATTGCTTGGCAGCGCAAGCGAAAAGGTGGGAGTGGGCGCCCATTTCTGGCATGATTTAGTTTCTGAAGCTTAATCAAAACGCCCACACCATGA
>NZ_WHJF01000215.1:0-2951 GCF_011682185.1 Massilia genomosp. 1 | reverse complement strand
AAATGAGATTAGCCATGATTCCGCCGCCGTAACCGATCAGATTTCCTCCGATATCACGAAAAAGCGATGAAAAATCGTGCTCTCCTGATGTCGGCCAGTTCGGAAAAATCGTTTTGCAATTGGCTCACCAGGTGAATGGTGAGTGATCGCCAATCCTCGACGATGCGCGGGGCGTCGATTAATGTCTGCGCAGGGATAATCCGGTTGCATGTTTTTACGACAGTGTCCGCTATCCAGGGGCCAAGATCGGCCACCTTGGGAAGTGCGGTGGCGCGGGCATCGACGTAGGAGCCACCGGGATTGACGGTTTCGCACACCTTGAGATCGGCGCTGCAAATGGCGATCTTATGGACCGTTGCGTTTTTCACGCGAAGAAAGAAATTAGGTAGCGGCTGCAATGCATGGGATTGCCCGACGATGCCGAAACTACTTAAGCAAAGCAGGAACGTGGCCGTCATGCGGGTGAACTTGCCTGCGCGATACGATGAACGACCAGTTTCCACCCTCCTCCCACTTTCCAGCCACAGTCGAATGCCAATGTCGATGCATCATATCGCACGCCGGCGATCGCGCCACATGAAAACGTGATTCTATCCGGCGCCATTGAATAGCGGCTGCTCTATTTCCGTGGTTGCCGGGTTATAGACGATTCCCCAGAAATTGCGTCCACCATCGCACACAATGATGGGCTTTTCAAAAGGCGACCATTCCGAGGTCCAGCGAACCTCAGCTACATAACTGGGGAAGAAATTTCCGTAGATATAGCGTACGCCCTTGCGGGTGAAGCCGATGTATTGACCGTTGAAGCGCTGGCCGGGATTGGGTATTTGCAAACCGGCGCGCTCGCGTTCGGACATCACGCTCACCATCTGCATTTCCAGATCGGCGATGTGTTCGGCGCTTGGTATCCAGTAGTTGCTGTGCTCATCAGGGACATCGCGCGAACACTGCTGAAACGTGTCAGCGGCATACCACCAACTGATTGTCGCGGTCCCGCTTGGCAAGAAAAGATACGACCTGAATACCCAGATACCGGCGGCGCAGATACCAAGAACGAGAAAACAAACAAAGCGGCGCATATTACCTTTCCGATTGAGGACGGCTTAACGCGACGCCGACTGCGCGAGCATGGCCTGGACCTCGGCAATGCTGGACAGGCGCACGAGCGGCGACCCCGCCACAAACATCGACGCCTGGTACAGCTGCGTGCGCAGGGATGGCGCGTCGCGCTCGGGGCGTCTCTCGAGCACATAGCTGCCAGTCTTGCGCCACAAGGTGCCGCTATTGGGCACCACAAAATCAGGATGCAATGGCGCGCCGGCGGCGTCGAAGAAGCTCCAGGCGTCCTGTTCCACTTCGCGCGCATCGATCTTGCGGCACGCTTCGTCGTGGTCCGCAAACGCGTGCAGGGTGCAGCGGCGCTCGGACAGCGCAAACACGGTCGATGCGAGGGGCGGCGCCGCCTTGAGCGCCGCGCCGCCCTCGGAGGCATTATTGTGGCGCAGCCTCACGCTATCGAGCATCTCATTGAAGGCGTCATTCCATTCGTCGGTGAAGGCGGTGCGGCAGGTCGCAGCGATCAGCAGGGCTTTCGCAGCGCCTGATTCGGCGCCGGGAATCATCGCCATCACCTGGCGTTGGTGCATCATGATGCCTTCGCTACGCCAGCGGTAGTCGAGCTCGATGGCTGGCGTATTGTCCAGGCTCAGCTCCAAGGTACACATCAGGCGGAAGCCGGGCAAAGCCTTGCCCAGTTCGCTCACGAGGCGTTTAGCGAAATTGACCAGGGAATCGTCGCCCTGCGCATCCGCGTGCGACATGACCACGCTGAACTCGCTCGGCCCCTCATCGCCGAGCGTAAACACGTGCATGGTCTTGTCCTTGAGCTGCGCCGGAAGCTCGAAGATCGCGTGATCGGCATGATATGGCATGTTTTGATAGGGCTTTCATCTTGATGTAACTGCGCCGCGCATACATTTTCCAAGATGCCGGACAGATAAGGGATGTGGAATCGCGATGGCTATTGCGATCTGAGAAGCAAATTATGCTTTTCGCATAGATCGGTGACGACGGCGGTCTGCGAAGCCGATACCTTGGTTGATCCGAATTTTCGAATTTTGGCTGCCTCCACCTTATACGTCGTCAGGGTAAGGTTTCCTCGGTCCTCATCAACAGATTCAAGTACGCCATTCTTTCCTGGCCTTTGAAATATGCATGCAGAGTTGGTGCCGATTGAGCCGACCTCTTTGGCCTCATCGCCATGAAAAGAAAAATACTTCAGCGTGCGCTGGTGTCCGCCCTGTATAAATTGTATGCCGATAAGATTCGGCGGCAATTGGAATTTACCAGCCGGAACGATAGCCGGCGCAGCCCCATCCAGGACGCCTATTTTAACAAGATAATCATTGCTGTACACAGCATAAACGAAGTTAGTGCGTGATTTGTCATTTGCGCCATATAAACCGAGTTCGAACTCATTCCCGTCAATAACTACTTTCATGCTCTCAATAATAGGGAAAGCCAGATCCTTCGCAGCGAATGCGGGGCTAGCGGCTGCCAAAGCAGCCAGTAAAGCGATCATTTTCAGCACGGTTACCTCGTCTTAAAAAAAGGGATTGGCGTGATTTTTGGTCTGGTGATATATTGGAATACTTTTTTTGGCGTCGCTGATTTCCGATGCAGGCGGTACGCCCTTTTTGCTTACAAAAAGAAGGGTTTTGGACATCATAACGAACCGCGTCAAACCTAAACGGCTACATTGCGGGGACAGGACACGGGGGCAGTGCCGACATTCGTATACAGCCTCGCCAATAATGCCGTTGTATGGTAACCGTTCACGTCCCGGACGGAATCGGCGGCAGCGAGGGTGTGGCGACGCCCTTTCTGGCGGCGGCGATCACAGTGGCGATGTAGACCCAGGAGGAAACGGCCCGCTTGCGGCAAGTCTCGAT
>NZ_WHJF01000214.1:0-2966 GCF_011682185.1 Massilia genomosp. 1 | reverse complement strand
GCGCGGGGTCGCCGCTCAGCGATGTGGGGGCGGCGACTGCGCCGACCTACCTGGGGCGGGGTGAACTGCCGACCAACGCGCACCTCGATTCCCCGCGCAACGCCACGGTACAGCGCATGATTGCCTGCGGGGAGCCGGCGGCGGAGGGATGCGGTAATTAGTCAGGGGAATGGACTCGCTCGTCCGATTCCGCACGACCGTCTGCTTTCGTTAAGGGTTGTCCGATGCCGGCCGCCGTCACAGACTCAAACTGATGCACGCAAGCGTCTCCGGCCGGCGTTGGGCAAGCCGCGAAGGAGGAAACCGCGGGATGTGTCGTTGTCGTCAAGCTGTGCCACCGGCTATGGCGATTTGAATGGTGCCGGTGATCGGATGGCTGTCGATTGAGGCGGCCGATCGGGTGTCGATGGCGTCGGCGAGGCGTTTAGCGATCGCGATATGAACGCCGGAACCAGGTTCGGTCTCTTGGATGTTAGCTGTTATGGTGCCGAAGGCAAAGCAAACCCACGTCGGCCATGACCGACGACCTGGGCGCTGGCAAATTGGGGGCGCGACGTGGTTCATGGCGGAGCGCCTTGATGTCGTGGTGGTGCTGGAATCGGATGGATCGGCAAGAAGATAGCTGTGATCGCCATCGGCGCGCCACAATGCCGACAGATGAACGTTGGCGCAATTGGCTCGGCAATCTGCGCTGCTGCCACCGGCGTCGGCACATGCAGTAGTGCGCGCGCAAGCGCCAGGTTGGCCTTGCGTCCGGCGTTTGCAAAGATCCCGTAGTGCCGGATCCGGTGGAAACCTGTGGGCAAGACATGCAGCAGGAAGCGGCGCATGAACTCGCCAGCGTCGAGCGTCATCGTCTTGTGCATCGCGTCCTTGGCACGGTAGTCCTTCCAGCGAAACGTCACGCCACGCTCATCCATGGACACCAGGCGCCGGTTTGAGATGGCGACCCGGTGCGTGTAGCGCGACAGGTAGGCCAGCACTGCCTCGGGCCCGGCGAACGGGCGCTTGGCGTAGACCACCCACTCGCAATGTCGCAGCGGCGCCATCGAGCGCGCGAAGGCATTTGGTTCCGCCAGCGCCGCATACTCCCCGAACAAGCGTATTTGGCCAGCGCGATGGGCTGCGGCCAGCGCATCCAGGAAGCGCCGCCGGAACAAGCGCGAGAGCACCCGCACCGGCAGGAAGAAACCTCGCCTGCAGGCGATCCAGCGTGTGCCGTCCGGCGCCAGGCCGCCGCCGGGGACGATTCCGTGCACATGCGGATGGTGGGTCAGTGCCGAGCCCCATGTGTGCAGCACCAGCGTGGCACCGATGCGGGCACCAAGGTGCTTGGGATCGGCAGCGATGGTGCACAGCGTCTGCGCCGCCGTCTCGAACAACAGGCGGTACATCAATGCCTTGTTGTACCACGCGAGCGCGGCGACCGGTGCCGGGAGGGTGAAGACGACATGGTAGTACTCGACCGGCAGCAACTCGTTCCGGCGCGCTTCGAGCCAGCGGCGCGCGGCATTGGCCTGGCACTTTGGGCAGTGCCGGTTGCGGCAGGAGTTGTAGGCAATGTCGACGTGTTCGCAGGCGTCGCAGCGCAGCGCGTGCCCTCCCAGCGCCGCACTGCGACACTGCTCGATGGCCGACATGACCTTCAGTTGGCCCAGGCTCAGGTGACCGCGCTGTGCGTGTCGCCAAGCCGGGCCGTGGGCGCGGAAGATGTCCGCGACCTCCAGGTCGGGGCGCTCCATAGCACCCCCTACGCTGACTGCAAGGTGTCGAGCGGGCTGATCACTTCGCGCAGCAGATCGGTGGCGACCTGGGCGTATAGCGCGGTCGTATCGAGCCGCTTGTGGCCAAGCAGGGTCTGGATCACTCGGATGTCGACCTTCTGCTCCAGCAGATGGGTGGCGAAGCTGTGGCGCAGGATGTGCATGGACACGCGTTTGTCGATCCGTGCCAGGTCGGCGGCCGCGTGGATGGCGCGGTTCAGCTGTCGCGTGCTGAGCGGGTCGATGGGATTCTGTCCGGGGAACAACCAACCGCCATGCAGGATCTTGCCTTCGGCGCGTGCCGTCCTCCACCAGGCACGCAGGCAGTCGAGCAGTACCGGCGACAGCATGGCATAGCGGTCCTTGTGTCCTTTGCCTTGTTCCACGCGCAAGACCATGCGCCCGCTGTCGACGTCGGTTACCTTGAGCCCGATCACTTCACTCGCACGCAGGCCCGCGCCGTAGGCAACCGACAGTGCCGCCCGGTATTTGGGACTGCATGCCGAGGCGATCAGGCGCGCGGCTTCGTCGCGGCTGAGCACCTGGGGGAGCTTGCGGGGAACCGGCACGGGATGCATCCTGGCCATCAGTTCGGGATGGTGAACTGTGACCTCGAAGAAAAATTTCAAACCGGTGATCGTCACATTCAGGGTGGTTGACGTGAAGCCTTGCTCAACCATATGCAACTGAAATCGCCGCAGATCCTCACTTGTAGCGGTGTCGGGTGGGCGGTGCAGGAACGCGGCCAGGCGCCGGACGTGCATCAGGTATGCAGACTGGGTCTTGGGTGCGAGCTTGCGCATGCGCATGTCGTCGATCATGCGTTGGCGCAATGGGGTAATGGCTTGGGTCATGATACTGCTCCTGTTGGAATGAGGCCGATTGCCTCACTAACCAACATAGGAAACAGCTACAATCTTGCAGCAGAAACCCGGCTGTGGCGGGACCACAGGCTGCATCGAAGTCCGACTACCGCGCGAGCGGTTTAGTCCTTCGGCCAAAAGCGGACATCCCCATCGATAAATGAAAGGATAGAAAAAGACGATGCTTAGCCTCGACGACACAAGATGGAAGGAACTGCACGGCGGGTATGGGGTTCCATATGATGTCTCAGTAGCGCTTCGGTCGATGCAGGGCGGCAATGACGTTTGGGAAGAACTATGGAACGAACTTCATCACCAGGGCGACATCGGGGAGGCATCG
>NZ_WHJF01000213.1:0-2980 GCF_011682185.1 Massilia genomosp. 1 | reverse complement strand
CCTACCTTCGCATGTCCAAGTTTAAAAACCTTCCGGCCAATCCACTACAACCAGCCGCCGCTCCGTTGCGATCTACCATCTACCGTGCCGGCTGTCCAGTTCCACTCAAAACGGCATAGAGCCGAAATTACCACCCCGATCACGTTGAGTTCATTGCGGCCAGCACTAAAACCGGCAAACGGCATAATCAATTCGGAAGGCAAAGGAGGAAAGATATTTTCAAGCATCATCAACAAGAAGACACCGACATAGCCCGTTTCGGCAATAAACTGGACAATGAAATCAAACAAAGCTGTTTCCTTTTCAGGTTGACTGCGTCATAACGAGGCAAGAAAACGGTTGCTGCCATCTGGGGCATGCTCCACGCTAGCGTTCAGTTCGGTTAGGTCTCAGTCTAAGAAAGACAGTGTCAACTTAACGTAAGATGGCTGTTAGTTTTTTGTTAAAATTTTTTTTATGGAGGTATATTTATGTATCTCGTCGACCGCACCTTGCCAGTGTGTGATTGCATAAATTGGTCCGGCATCAATATCGACACCGAACTCGAGTCAGATGGGGGAACGGCGCCGGTCTAGCACGATGGCAATGACGCCCACGACGAAGGTGGCGATCCAGAGCGACCATAAGGTGTGCGTCAAAAAATGGGCGCCGCGAAGTTGCTGCAGCCAACCCAACGAAAATCCGAAGCCCATCATTGTGATGAACGTACACATGGAGGCCGTTGGACGCGCGGGAAGAAAAAATACGGTAATCGAGATCAGCCACAATGCGCTCGAAGCATGGCCCGCCGGCATGCAGTGCCCAGGCTCGCTGCCCGCGGGAAGCATCTGCATCAGCCGCACATAAGGCTCGCTGCCGCCATAGCGCGTCAAGTTCCATGGGCAGTGCGAATCGCTCGATTGCTTTAACAAGGAAATAATAAGTGGGACCATTACAGCAGATAAGGCTACTACCCTGATCCGATAGCGCTGCAGCCAGCTCCAGCGACGCGGTGCAACCAGATCCCAGAGTGCCGTCAAGACGAAGGCAATGGCCAACGTAATCAAAATCCGCTTCAGCACAACGTGACTGAACGTATCGGCGATCCAGGCATCACGCCAAGGAAAAATTCGGAGCTGCGGATCGAATGCAGCATCTGCCAAGTGTAGGTCGATGTCAGTGCACATTTCGATCCAAACAACCAGTAAGGGGAAGGCAAGAAACAGTATGAGGCCGATCCAGCGTGTGCGGGTCATGCGCGTGGCACGCACCCCAGCAAACCCGGTGCCGATCGCCGCCGCGTCGCCGGAAAAATCAGCTTGCACGGGTGCACGCATTAAACAAGTCCAGTTTCGGGTTGTAGACAGCAGTATTGATGGCAAGCATGCCGAGAGTCGAATGAAAGATGTTGTCATGTGAAAATTCCTGATTGGCGCGGGCGGCAAGGCATTTGCGGTCGAGCTTGAAGCGATCACTGAAGCCGTCCGACATCCACAACATGAATGGAACGTGGCGCTGTTCTGGCGGCGAGATGATGTACGGAGCGCCATGCAGATACATATTGTTTTCGCCAAGCGATTCGCCATGGTCCGAGAAATACACAAAGGAGGTATCGACGCCGTCGTTCAGGCTCGCTTGCGACAGCATGTCGATCGTTTTGCTCAACACATAATCGGTATAGAGGATGGTGTTGTCGTAGGCGGCGACTATGGCTTCTTTACTGCATTTTGCTAATTCGTTGGTTTCGCAAGTAGGCACAAACCGTCTGAACCGGGCGGGATAGCGCTTCCAGTAGGCCGGCCCGTGGCTTCCTTTCTGGTGCAGCACGATCACCAGATCGCGCTTGGAGTCACGTATCAGTTCTGGCAAGCCTTCCAGCAGACGTTCATCGAAACACTCCTCCGTTTGACAAAGAGGGTTGCCCGGTGACGGTTGGGATACGTCCACATAACTCACCCGGTCGCACACCCCCTTGCAACCGGAATTGTTATCACGCCAGATCACATCGATTCCGGCATGCTCGAGTACATCAAGCAGTCCTTCCTGGGATTGCGCCTTGGTATCAGAATAGCCATGCCGTCCAAGAGCGGAAAAAACACAAGGTACCGACACCGCCGTGGCTGTGCCGCAGGACTGCATGCGCGTAAAATTGATCAGGCCGTTCTGCTGCGCTAGACGCGGATTGGTCTGGCGCGTGTAGCCATTCAAGGAAAAATTCCGAGCGCGCGCAGTTTCTCCAACAACTATGATGGTCACGGTGCGCTTGAATATGCCGTTCCAGGCAGGCCCTTTGCTGGCATCGGTGCCGAGCGGAAGCACGACAATTGGCGTACTCCATTTGCGCTTCGCATAACCGTTAATTGCTTGGAGGTAGTTGGTCGGCGTGAGAAGGAAGCGCAGATCGCGGTGTTCACGCAAGGTTGGCGCCAGTGTCTTGAACATGAGCATGAGCAGGATAATAGCTCCTGCAAATGCCGCCAAGGCGATACCGAGATTGCGCAGCAACTGACGGGCTGCCGTCGGGTAACTCAGGTCGGCTGCAGCGAGCAGCAGCGAGGGCAGCCCGCCCATCAGTAAAATTGACGCAAGCATTTTTAGTGACACCAGATCGGCGCTTTCACGCGCATCGGTTTCGACGACGTTTTGTACCATCGACCAATCAATCGCGGTGCCGTACTGATTCATGAAGTAGCTCGCCGCCGAAGTGGCGAGAAACAGGACAATCAAAACGGGTTTGAAGATATAACGAAAATTGACTAGCGCAAGACAGGCGCTAAAGGCCAGCACTAGCATCAGGAACATGCCGGCCTGTATCGGAAAATGTGGCAGTCCAAGACCTCCTGTAGCGTGGACGAATTGCCTCCAGAAGGACTGATGAGCCTCTTGCAAAACTAGCGGAACGGATGAAAATTGCTTGGCAGCGCAAGCGAAAAGGTGGGAGTGGGCGCCCATTTCTGGCATGATTTAGTTCTAACGCTTAATCAAAACGCCCACACCATGA
>NZ_WHJF01000212.1:0-3204 GCF_011682185.1 Massilia genomosp. 1 | reverse complement strand
CCTGCTGAAGAACGAGAAGACGGCTAAGCTCGGGATCGCTACCAAGCGCATGAAGGCAGCCTGGAGCGCCGACTATCTTGCCAAGGTCTTAGGCCTACCAATCTGATCCTTCATGCAATCGCCCTGCCCGGGTCGTCGCCGGCTTGGCGCCGGGCAACGAACAGCTTAACTCAGATGGCTGCGGATCATGGCCAGGGTGCTATCGGCAAAATCATCCACATGCACCTTGGCCGCGCGGTATTTCCAGCGCTTGATGTACCAATCCTGGAACATCGCCACGATATGCCCCGCCAGCAAGTCTGGATTGCCGGCGGGCACAGGCTTGAGCTGGCCGATCATGTCCGCAATCTCGGCCTGGATCGACAGCTCCGAATTTTTCGCCATGCCGCGCTGCTCGAAACTGAGCACGCGCGAGTCCATGTAGACGAAGTAAAACCACGGCTGCAAGATCTCGGACAGGTAAATCGTCGCCCGCACCAGCGATTCGAGCCGTTCCAGGGGCGCCTGCACATGCAGGAACATGCGCGGCAATTCCTGGCTGGCATGCCGCACCACGTCCTCGATCATTTCCGCCAGTTGATCCTTGCTGTCGATGTAGCCGTACAGGCCGCCCATCGACAAGCCGGTTTCGCGGCACAGGTCGCGCAAGCTCATCGCGCGAAAGCCCACTTCATTGGCCAGGCGGAAGGTGGCGCCGAAGATTCTTTCCATGTTTTCCAGCGCCGGCTTGCGGCGCTTGACGCCGATCCGCTCGGCGTGACGGTCAACAAGATAGGCCCAGATGGTGTCGCTGGTGAGCGGCGTCATCTTTTCAAACTGGGCAAAGTCGAAGCGGGTGGACACCAGCGTTCCCATAGTTGCGTCTACCGCTAGAGTTGGTTTCGAGAATGATTATAGCTCGTTAAAACCACAGATCAATTCAATCCGCAAAACGAGGCCTGCGTATGCTGCACTGCGCGATGCTTTCCGCATACGCCAGTGCTACATTCAAAAAACCGAGCGCTCGCTCTAATTCATAAAACAGCCTAAGCAAGGGCGTTTGCCGGTAGCCGGAGGAATGTGCAACTTGAACTGCGCAACGCCGGTTCCAGTAGTTCATTTCACACAAAAACCATCAATGGAGACAACAATGATGAATCGCTTTTGGCAGTGCCTGTCCGTTTTTCTCATCGCCATCCTCGTCGTTCCCGCCCCGGCCCTGGCTGCGGGTTACACGCAAACCAAGTATCCCATCGTGCTCGTGCATGGACTGTTCGGCTTCGAAAAACTGGGGCCGGTCGAGTACTTCTACGGCATTCCCTCGGCCTTGCGCAGCGGTGGAGCGAAAGTCTATACCGTCACGGTCTCGGGCGCCAACAGTACCGAAGTGCGCGGCGAACAATTGCTCTCGCAAGTCAAACAAATCATGGCGGCCACCGGCGCCGCCAAGGTCAATTTGATCGGCCACAGTCATGGCGGGCCGACCGTGCGCTACGTCGCCTCGGTGGCGCCGAACCTGGTGGCGTCGGTCAGCTCGGTGGCGGGCGTGAACAAGGGTTCGAAGATCGCCGACATCCTGACCGGCAACGCGCCTGAAGTTGGCAATGCGCTGGCCAACGCGGTGGCCGCGCTGATGGACTTCCTCACCGGCCGTTCCGGCTTGCCGCAGGATGGCGCGGCCGCGCTCAAGTCGCTCAGCACGGCCGGCTCGGTCGCCTTTAACCAGCGCCATCCGCAAGGCGTGCCAACCAGCGCCTGCGGCGAAGGCGCCAACCATGTCAATGGCGTGTATTACTTCTCGTGGAGCGGAGCCCAGCCCTACACCAATGTGTTCGATGCGATCGACCCGTTCATGGCGCTGACCGGCGCGGCGTTCGGCGGCAAGAACGATGGCCTGGTCAGCAGCTGTTCCAGCCGCCTGGGGCGCGTGATCCGCGACGACTACGCCATGAACCACCTCGACGAAGTGAACCAGTTCATCGGCATCGTGAACCTGTTCGAAACCAGTCCGGTGACCGTGTTCCGCCAGCAAGCGAACCGCCTGCAGGCGCTCGGCCTGTAAGGAGGCCGCCATGACCGCACGCATGCAATGGAAGAAGTTCGGGGCCGGCGCGCTGGTGGCCGCCGTGCTGGTGGCCGCGTATCCGAGGCCCGAGGTGGCCGCCGTGGCGGCCGCGCCGCCCCCAACATCGGACCCGTTTGCGTTCGTGCGCTCGATGGAAGGCACCAGGCCGGACGGCGACGTGCGCCTGGACGCCGATGGCCAGCTGGTGGTCGACGCCGAACTGGGACATCTGTTCGACTACTACCTGGCCGGGCTGGGCGAGAAGGATTTGCAGGCGATCCGCGCCGAAATCGAGCGTGAACTGGAGCGCCGCTTCGCGCCCGGCCCGGCGGCGCAGGCCAAGCGCTTGCTGGCCAGCTATCTCGATTACAAGCGGGCCCTGGCCGATGCCGAAAAGACGCTGGCGCCGCAGGCCGACCTGGCCAAGGCGGCACGCGCGCGCCTGGCGCTCAAGCAGCGTTTGCGGCCGCAGTTTTTCAGCGCGCGCGAGGCGACCGGGCTGTTCGGCGCCAGCGACGCGTACGACGCCGATGCGCTGGCGCGGCTCGACATCGGGCAGGACGGCGCGCTGACGGCGCTCGAGCGCGAGCAAAAGATGGCGGCGCTGGACCAGCGCATGCCGGCGGGGCTGCGCGAAGATCGCGAGGCGCCGACCAAGGTGATCCGCATGGAAGCGTCGGTGCAGAAGCTGCGCGAGCAGGGTGCGGGCGAGGACGAGGTGTATCGCTTGCGGGCGGCGGCGTTTTCGCCGGAAGCGGCCAGCCGGCTGGCCGACCTGGATCGCGAAGAGGTGGCGTGGAAGGGACGCATCAAGGCCTACCTGGCGCAGCGCGCGCGTGCGGGAACGGGGTCGGAAGCGGTGCTGCAGCAGGTGCGGGACCAGCATTTTTCGGCGGAGGAACAGCGACGGTTGGGGGCGTACGAGTAAATAGCAGTATAGGTAGAGGCTATTTGTTGACCGCAACCCGCAAAACCGTCTTTCCCGCGCAGGCGGGAAAGACGGTTTTAAGTACGGTGGCCGATATCACCTATCGACATCGGCATAGGGGGCAGCTAAATATAGCTGCTCCCCTGCCACACCACCCGGCATGCGGGTCCGCACCGGGCGGTTCGAGTAGTTGAGGTTATGTGAGGCGAGGCATGCCAAGGCGATCAAAGTA
>NZ_WHJF01000211.1:0-3269 GCF_011682185.1 Massilia genomosp. 1 | reverse complement strand
TCGTACGTGTTGCGTTTGGCCGGTACCGGCCCGGAAGTCGACGTCAGCCGATTGCTGCCGGCATCAATGGTGTTGAGGTAGCTGTTCGGTCCGACAGTTAACTTTGTGCGGTTCCCGTTCGCGTCGTATTCAAAACGTTGACTGGTAGTGGCGCTGTCGAAGCCGATCAGGCGATCGCGTCCATCGTAGAAATACCGTTGGTCGAGCCTGCCTGGCGTTGCGTTTCCTTTATGCGTCATCGACACGATCCGCCCGGCTGCGTCATAACTGAGCGTGCGTACTGAACCACCAGCCGCCAGGTGCCCCAGCGGATAACTGACCAGGCGGTTTTCAAGGTCGAACTGGCGTTCGTATTTGTTGGGGCTGGCCGCAGTGTGATTTCCCCACACCCATGACCGCACCACGCCGAACGGCTGATACGTCAACTCACTCAAAATCGTGATACGCGCAGTATTCGGGCGCGTCAGCCCCAGGGCCGACGGTTTCCCATTGCTGTCGTAAGTAATGTCGATGCGATTGCCGCTGGGGTAGGTCATCGACGTGACATGCCCAACGGCGCTGCCCGTGCTGCCGTAGGTATAGGCAGTCACGAAGCGCCTCGACGCCGCTCCGTTCGTTTGTTCCTTTCTCAACAGCCTTCCCAAACCGTCGTAGGCGTACACTGTTTTTCCCGCCTCATCCGTCATGACCGTTACCCGGCCCGCTGCGGGCGTGCCGGCCGCGCCATACTCGAACGTGCTGGCGCCGATGCCGGTCACCCTGCCCGCCGCGTCGTAGCGATAATCAGTCTTGCGCCCAGCCGCATCCAGGCTCGATATCGCATTCCCCGCCCCGTCGAACTGCGTGCTCGTGGTACCGGTATCGGGGCTGATCAACGCCGTTTGCTGGCCCAGCCCATTGACGACATAGCGCGTCTGCAAGCGGCGCGGATCGAGCACGGAGGCAAGCTGATCCTGCGGCGTGTAGGCGTAGTCGATCATTGCCGGCTTGCCCGTGGCATCCGGCGCAGGCAGCGTCTGTTGTATCAGACGGTTGAACGTGTCGTAAGTTCCCTTGTTGGCGCGCGCCAGTGGATCGATGCTCGCCGTCAGGTTGCCGACGGCGTCGTATTCGAAGCGCGCGCCCGGGTCGTTCGCGCTTTTCTGCTCCCGCTGCAAACGGTTGAGCGCATCGAAGGCGCGCGTAGTCTGCGCCACCAGTTTGCCGTTCGGATCTTTCACTTCCTGGCGCACGGTATTGCCCATCGCATCGAGCGTGAAGCCGATGCTGTTGCCGGCGCGGTCGCGCAAGCCGATCAGGCGGTGGGCATCGTCGTAGCTGTATTCCAGTACCGCGCCATCGGGTGCTGTCATGCGGATCAGTTGGCCCGCCACGTCGTACTCGTAGCGCGTGGTTTCGGCCTGTGCATTGGCCGCGCGGACGGTGCTGGAGATCAAGCGCTGGCGCGCATCGTATTCGGATTCAACGATCCGGCCATTCGGATGCGCGATCTTGGTTGGCAAGCCTTCCTCGGTGTATGCGAGGTAGGTGGTAACTTCGCCAACGCCGTTGCGTATGCTTGCCAGGTCGCCGGGACGGTGGCTTGCGCTGCTATCGGCGTAATAGCTCATGCTGGCCGATTCGGCCTTGCCATCGGCGTCAAGCGGACCGCTACTGGTCAGCAACTGTCCGCTGGGATTGTAGGTGTAGCGCCATTCCTGGACCGGGCCGGTCCCTGCCGCCGCGAATCCAAGGGCGCCGTTGCTGTCATTGCTCGCCTGGACCGTGGCGCGGCAGACGACGGCAATCGGCTTTGCATTCGGCAGCAGCGCGCCGCCGGCGCATTCCACCACGTTGCCGGCGGCGTCGCGCTGGCCGTTGTAGACCTTCGTTTCCAGGCGTGCCGGCGCGGCAGTGGCAACGGCCAACGCAACATCGGGATGCCAGCGTGTACTGGTTTTGCGCGCGCCTGCTGGAAGCGCGCTGTCGATGCTGGTGGGACACGCGGCGCCTTTGGCCAATCCTGTGATGCGTGCCATCTCGGTTCCACGCAGCGGGTCGCTGATCAGGCAACTCTTGTTACCGTTGAAGTCGGTCTGGCTCGTCACATCGCCCTTGGCGCTATAGGTCCTGGCACTGGCGCTGGCGGCGCAACCGGCGCCGGCGGGCTGGCTTTGCGCGACAATCCGGCCCGTGCCGTCGGTGCCGAAGGCAAGGTCCATGGTGCGGCGGCTGCCGAGCGGATCGATCACGATGCGGCTGCTGCGGCTGGGGTACTCGAAGGTGTATCGCCCAGCGCCGCCGGCGTGTTCCGACAGCACCGCCCTGCCGTCGACGTTGTAAGCGTAGGTGGCAAAGCGCTTGCCATGTTCGTCGGTGATGCCGGTCAGCAGAAAGCGCTGGTTGGGGTCCTCGTAGTGGTATGTGCGCGACGATATCTCTGCGCCGGAGCGGTCGAGGAAATGCACGCCCACCAGTCGCTCCATGCCTTCAATTGGCCCAGAGCCGGGAATGTCCGCCTGCTCGTATTCGTAGCGCACGCCGCCGCTGGCGCCGGAGATCGAGGCGATGGTGTTGCCTTCCCATTTGATCGTTACACGCCGGCCACTGGCGCTGGAAATGTCGCTGAGCTGGTTGTTCGCGTTATATACATACTGCGTGACCAAGCCGTCGCGGGTATGCGCGCTGGTGAGTCTGAACGTATCATTTACTTTGGTAAAGCGTTCGACCGTGCCGTCGGGTGTCGTCAGTAGCCAGCCGGCGTCGTCACCTTGTGCCACCAGAGCCATGCTCCGGTCGTAGTCGGAGCGATACGTGCCGTCGCGCTGGCGCGAGAACTGGAAATAGCTGCCGTCGCTGAGGGCGCCGCTGACTGTGGGCCTGTTGGGGCCTCCGAACTCGCGGCGAGCGTAAAAGGCGCGCTCGAAAGAAAACGACCAGCCCGCGCCGGCCGATTGGCCGAGCCCGTTTTCGCGAACGCTGCGGTAGGTGCGCTTGATATGCAGTGCCGCTTCGGGGCCAGCGACCAGGTCGGTTTCATGCTGGACTTTGGCGCCGCTGGTGAATTGCACCGGGTTTCCTGAGGAACCCTGGCATGTCAAGGGTACGGCAACCTCGGGTTGTTCCTTGCGACAGACTCCTTGGGAGTATGCGTTGTATCCGGGTTTGCATCTCAACAAGGTACTTCCATGCCAGCTCACACCGCCTACCACCAGAAAGTGCGGGTAGATGCATTTGTACCAATCGCGACGATTTTCATACGGTTCGATCGCCTTCAGCTGCGTTCCCAT
>NZ_WHJF01000210.1:0-3287 GCF_011682185.1 Massilia genomosp. 1 | reverse complement strand
CCCGCTCCCGGAAACGATGTCAAAAGTACAGCACAAGAACGAACCCTAAAAACCCCACTACAACGCTCAAGATCACGACATACTTTGTTCAAAAACACACCCGACAAGTAGTCTGACACAGGGGGGAAGGGTCCTCGAACGTCTTCATCAACGGCCTGCCAGCAGCGAGGAAAAAGGATTCCATCACGTGCGGGGCCAAAATCGACGACGGCTCTTCTAACGTCTTCATCGGCGGTGGAACCGTCGCCTATCTCCCGATTGAGGATGAGGTACCCGCTGAGTTACGGGATAAGGCCGAGGTGGCATTCATGCTCGCGGGCCTGCTTGGCGGAGTAGGGGGCCTGATCAAAGGGGCAGGAGGACTGTCGCGGGCAATCCTTCCTTGCTTAGGCAAATTTGTGGCGGGTTCCGTTATCGGCGAAGCAGTGGGCCGTTACGTTATCACTCCCATCGTCACCCGCGTCATGGGCGGCATACTCGGGCGCCCAGTTGATGTCGCCACGGGCCGCAAAGTCCTGCTAACCCAGGACGAGATTGACTTTGTCATGCAAAGCCAGATACCGCTGATTGTCTCCCGCTTTTACGGCAGCAACCTGCGCCATGAAAGCACCTTGGGCACGGGCTGGGTGCTGCCCTGGGATCTGCGCCTGCAACAGCGCGACGGAAAGATCTGGTTTGCCGATGGCGAAGGCCGCGAAACCGGCTTCCCCTTGGTTCAGCCTGGCCACGCTGTCTTTAGCGACGTCGAGCAATGCTATCTCGCTTGCACCACGGCCGGCCAATTCATTCTCTACGACCTCAATGAGATGTACTACGATTTCGGCCATCTTGACCTTGGCAGCAACGACATCGCTTGGGTCCAGCGCGTGGAGAACCGCACCGGCCAGTGGCACGCTTACCATCGCGACGAGTTCGGCCGTGTACAAACAATTCGAACCAGCGGCGACCAGCAACTGCGACTGCATTACACCGAGGCTCCATCCCGTCTCATACAGGTTGAATGCGCATTCGGCGGCACGCCCGGCCCGTTAGCCAGTTACGGGTACGATTCCTTAGGCCAGTTGATCTCAGTGACAGACGCCAATGGCAACATAGTTCGTCAATTCACCTACACAGATGGCGTGATGGAGAGTCACACCGGCGCCCTTGGCTTCAAGTGCAGCTACCACTGGGCAACCGTTGACGGTCAGCCGCGTGTGGTTTCCTGCAGTACCAGCGCGGGAGAACAGACCAGCTTCAGCTACGATACCGCAACTCGCCAAACCTGGGCCAAAGACGAGCAGGGGCGCGAGGCGCACTGGACTTACGACGAACACTTCCAGATTATTGCGTGCACCGATTTTGACAATGGGAAATATCACCTCGCCTATACCACTGCAGGCATGCCGAGCCTGATCCAACTGCCGGGTGATCGCGAAATCGCCTTCGAATACGATGATGCGGCCAGGGTCATTCGTGAAATCGACCCGCTGGGTCGTATCACGCAAACCAGTTATGACGGCAACAGCCTTCGAATCAGCCTGTTGACTCTGCCTGACGGTAGGCAATGGCGAGCCGAGTACGATTATTTTGGCCGTACGAAGTCTACCATCGACCCCTTGAATCGCCGGGAAAGCTACGAGTATGGCAACGACCTTAGCCCTCTGCCTTTCGCCAAAATCGATGCGCGCGGCGGTCGAAAATTAATGAAATGGAATCCAAGAGGCCTGCTCATAGCGTACACGGACTGCTCTGGAAAAAGCACGCTCTATGAGTACGACATTGATGGACAACTTGCTGCCACCACCAATGCGCTGGGCCAAACCACGCGGTATAAGCGGCTTCGCACCGGCGAGCCTGTACAAGTTATCCTACCCGACGGTAGTGCCGAAATATTCAAGTACGACCCAGCGGGCCTCATCGTCGAACAACACAATAGCGCTGCTCAATCACGCAGTTGGACACGCAATGAACGCGGCCAGGTTGTTCATGCGATCGATCCGGCGCAACGCCACTTACACTACAGATACGACGTGCGGGGACGATTGGTGGAACTGGTCTGCGGCAGTGACACACGCTACAGCTTTGAATATGACATTGGCGACAGAGTAGCACGCGAAATCAATCCCGATGGTATCGAGCGCCGATTACGTTACGATGTAGCGGGCGAATTGCTGGAAATGGAAAAAACCGGATCTTTTCCCGGAAAAGCTCCTTACGCCGAGCGGGCACGTCGGACCACGTCGTTCGCGCGCGACCAATTGGGGCGTCTGCTTGCCCAAGCAACAGCAACCGCGACCACGCGCTACATGTGGGATGATGCCGACCAGCTTCTTGAAGCGCGAACGATTCCGACCGAAATCGGCACTGAGCTCGGAATAAAAGCTAGCAAAGTGCGCTTCGAGTACGATAAAGGAGGACGTTTGGTCACAGAACTTGGCTCTGAGGGCGCAGTAAGCTATGCATTCGACGAGCTTAATAACCTGACGACCCTAGGTTTGCCGAACAATCAACGCATCGACACACTTACCTACGGCTCAGGGCACGTGCACCAAATCCACAGTGGGGGTCATGTGATCAGTGATTTTGAACGAGACGGCCTGCATCGCGAAATCCAGCATACTCAAGGCACACTGACGCAACGGGTCGGCTATGATCAGCTTGGCCGCCGGACATGGCAGTCGGCGGGCGCGACACCTGAATTGTTGGGGCCTGGTCAAGGGCGTTTATGGCGTAGCTACCATTACCAAGCGACCGGCGAGTTGGCCGAACAACGCGATAATTTACGGGGCGAAATCAATTTTAAGTACAATCTTTCGGGGCAGTTGCACCAACACAATCGGGCCGCCGAACAGGTGCAGGAGCAGTTCAGATGGGATGCGGTTGGGAACCTACTCGATGATTCTGGCCGGAAAAGTAGTGGGCAACTCGAAGGAAATCGCTTAAAAGTGTGGCAAGACATACGCTTCGAATATGACGCTTGGGGTAATGTGTGCACTAAACGAAAAGGTGCCCATCAGACGCAACACTTTACCTTTGACGCTGATGATCGCCTCCTTAAGGTAAGGACTGAAAACCTGCGTGGCATTACGGAAACCTGCTTCGACTACGACCCTTTTGGAAGACGCATCGGATCAACAGAAACCCGTTTGGAAACACTGGGAGCGGAACGCATTCAAAGGAGCCAATTGCAAAACGATTTTTCCGAACTGGCCGACATCAGGAGAGCACGATTTTTCATCGCTTTTTGGTGATATCGGAGGAAATCTGATCGGTTACGGCGGCGGAATCATGGCTAATCTCATTTT
>NZ_WHJF01000020.1:0-80972 GCF_011682185.1 Massilia genomosp. 1 | reverse complement strand
GCCAGCTTGCCGAACCCTACTGCGCGTGGGTAGGGCGAACTTTGCCCGGCGCACTACTCAAGCTCAGCCAGACAGACGTCAAGGGAAAGGCCAGTCCGCAATTCCGGTTTATGCAACATCCAGGCTATGGCATGACCCTGGCGTCGCGTCCGATCTCGGCGCCTTTGCGGCGTGGCGACATCATCGCCTTCGATTTCCCGCGCGACCCGACGCAGCAATACCTCAAGCGCGTGGTGGGCCTGCCGGGCGACAAGGTGCAATACCGCGAGCGCCAGTTATTCGTCAACGGCGGCGCCACGCGCGTGCGCCCGCTCGATGCCTATTTCGAGCCCGACCGCCTCGAAGCGATGGCGCGTTTTGAAAACAGCCTCGACGGCGTGCGTTTCGACACCTTGCTCAACGAGACCGATCCGGGCGCCGGGGAGCGCCTGGTGCGTGAGCACGGCTGCGTCTACGAACATCTGGTGCAGACATGCGAAGTCCCGCCCGGTCACTACTTTGTCATGGGCGACAATCGCGACAACAGCTACGACAGCCGGTTCTGGGGCTTCGTGCGCGCCGGCCATGTGCTGGGCAAGGTGGTGCGCATCATGCAGTAAGAGCCTATTCTTGTAGGCAAGGCGCCGCTTGCTGCCGGCCCCTCGGAAGCGGGGACTGCGTTGCTCGTCGTAGCATGGCTAGCCATGCGTCCTCCTCCCGCCTTGTCCGCGCTCCCGCTGGACCGGCATCCAGCTACGCTCCCTACAAGAATAGGCGCTAAGCACGGCCCGCAGCCAGCTTACTTGATGCACACCTGGCGCACCATCTTGATGTCGGTGATGCCCGAGAGGACCTTTTCGATGCCATCCATCTTCAGGGTCAGCATGCCGTCTTCCAGCGCCGCCGCCAGCAGGGCGGCCACGCGGCTGTGCTCCTGCAAGAGTTTTTTGACCTTGTCGGTGCCGATCATCAGTTCGTGCAGGCCGACCCTCCCGCGATAGCCCTTGTTGCACTCGCCGCAGCCGACGGCCCGGTACAGGGTGAACTGGCCGTCGGCATTGGCGTAGCGGCTGCGCCAGCCGGCCAGCACCTGCGCGCGCCCGGCCTCGGGGTCGCTGACGAAAGCGTCGGTCGCCAGCAGTTCGCTGCAAAATTCGGTGAGCAGCAAGTCCACCTCGGCCGCATCCGGATGGTAGGCCTGTTTGCACGCGGCGCACAGGCGCTTGGCCAGGCGCTGCGCCAGGATGCCGAGCAGCGCATCGGCGAAGTTGAACGGGTCCATGCCCATGTCGAGCAGGCGCACGATCGATTCCGGCGCGCTGTTGGTGTGCAGGGTCGCCAGCACCAGGTGGCCGGTGAGCGACGCTTCGATGCCCATGCTGACGGTTTCCTTGTCGCGCATTTCGCCGACCATGATCACGTCCGGGTCGGCCCGCAAAAAGGCCCGCATCACGGTCGCAAAGTCGAGCCCCGCCTTGCGGTTGACCTGGACCTGGCGCAAGCCCTTTTGCGTGATCTCGACCGGGTCTTCGGCGGTCCAGATCTTGGTGTCGGGGGTGTTCAGGTGGCTGAGCACCGAGTGCAAGGTGGTGGTCTTGCCCGAGCCGGTCGGCCCGCACACGAAAAACAGGCCGTACGGTTTTTCGATGGCCGCGCGCAGGCGCTCCAGGTTAAATGGCAAGACCCCCAGCTTGTCGAGCGGGATCGGCTCGCCCGCGGCCAGGATGCGCATGACGATGTCCTCGACCCCGCCCGAGGATGGAATCGTCGCCACCCGCAGCTCGATGTCGAGCGGGCCGTATTTCTTGAACTTGATCTTGCCGTCCTGCGGCTTGCGCCGCTCCGAAATATCGAGGTCGCACATGATCTTTACGCGCGCGACCAGCGCATTGCGGTAGCTGGCCGGGATTTCGATGTACGGCACCAGCGAGCCATCCTTGCGAAAGCGGATCCCGGTCTTGCCTTTGCCCGGCAAGGGCTCGATGTGGATGTCCGAGACGCCCTGGCGGTGGGCATCCATGATGACCTTGTTGAGCAGCTTGACCAGTTCGTTCTCGACGGCGGCCGAGACCTCGAGCGTGCCGTCGCCGTCGACCTCGTCCTGATCCATCCCGGAGAGCAGTTCGCCGACCGAGCCGCCCACGGCGTCGACGGCGGCGCCGAAGAACTGTTCGGCGGTGCGCCGGAATTCCTCGCGCGTAGTGACGCGGTACAGCACTTTGGCCTTGGGGAAGATCTGGTTGACGATCTTGCTGGTATTGATGCGCTCCGGGTCGAGCGCCATCACCAGCAAGCCCTCGGCGGTTTCTTCGAGCGGCAGCCACTGGTTTTCCCCGACATACTGCGCCTTCAGGTTGCGCAGCAGCTCGGCCGGCTTGATCCGGTCCGGCTTGTACGGCTCGTACGGCGTGCCGAAGAACTTCGACAGCGAGTCGCCGATGGCCGCCGCGTACACCTGGAACTCCTTGGACAGCACGTCCTCGATATCGAGGTTCTTCTTGCGCGCCGAACGCGTGGCCAGTTCCAGTTCGGGCGCCGACAGCACCGCCTCGTGTACCAGTCCGACGTACTTGGTGCGCACCGTCTGCGGCGGCTTGAGGCGCTGGCTGAAGGCCACCGACAAGGTCTCGCACAGATCGTGCGCGCCTTCCGCGCACACCTGCGAGAACGGTCCGCCCTTGCGGTTGTTGATGAACTGGATCACGCCGAGCAGCTCGTTCGACTGCACCGTCAGCAGCGGCGCGACCAGCATTTCGCGCGTGCGGTAGCCGGTGCGCTGGTCCACCCCGCTCTGGAAGTGCAGGCCCGGGGCGAGGCGCTGCAGCTCTTGCTCGTCGTAGGCGTCGCGAATGTTCAGGGCCTTGCGGCTCAGGGCCACGAAGCCGGCGATCGAACTGGGCGAAATCGACAGCTGCAGTTCGCGAAACGTCGTCAGCCCGGTTTTGACCTTGGAAACGATATGGTCCTTTTCGGGCGTGACCGCGTACAGGGTGAAGCGGTCGCAGTCGAACAGGTCGCAAAAATCCATGCCCAGGTCGAGCATGATTTCATCGAGATTGGCGGTCGCGTGAATCTTGTTGGTGACCGCCTGCAGCCTTCTGGAAAAATCCAGGCGCGCGCCGGTGTCGTCGTCGCTTCCGTGCTTGCCGCTTGCTGCATCGTTCATGGTGTCGTCGCTTTCGGCTGGTTCAGTTCAATTCAATGTCACGTCCAGGCCTTCGTAGGCCAGCACCACCGACAGGCCGTCCGGCAGCGGCCCGTGGCGCCGGAGTGCGTCGGCGAAGACCGCTTCGAGTTCGTCGTCGCCGCGGGTCGGTTCGTGGTGGGTACAGTACAGGGTGCGCGCGCCGACCCGCACCGCGCTGGCGATGGCCGCGTCGAAGGTGCCGTGCCCCCAGCCGCGCTTGGACGGGTATTCGTCCTGCGTGTACGAGCAGTCATGGACCAGCGCGTCGACGCCGTGCATGGCGCGGTCGATGGCCAGCTGGCGCTGTTCGATCTCGCGCTGGCAGCTGGCGTGACGCGGGTCGTGTTGCGGATGCGGGTTGAAGAACGGCTCGTGGTCGCCCGTGAAAAACAGCGACTTGCCGTTGCAGCTGATGCGGTAGCCCAGGTTGCTCACCGGGTGGTTCATGAGCACGTTCTCGACCAGCGCGTCGCCCACCGCGACGGCCACCCCGACCTCGAGCGTATGGTAGTCGATGGTGGCCGCCATCTGCGCTTCGCCGACCGGAAAATAGCTGTTTTGCAGCTGCACGCCCATGATGTGTTCGATGCCCTGGCCGGTCGCCTCGTCGCGCGCGCCGTGCAGGCGTATGCGGCTGGTGGGGAGGAACAGCGGCGTGAAAAAAGGCAGGCCGTGGATATGGTCCCAGTGGCTGTGGGTGATGAAAATATTCGCCGTCACCGGCAAGCGCGTGAGCAGGTCCTGGGCCAGCGCGAAAATGCCGGTGCCGCCGTCGAGGATGATCAGGGTGCCGTCGTCGGTGCCCACTTCGATGCAGGTGGTGTTGCCGCCGTAGCGCGCGGTGCGCGGCCCCGGCGAAGGAATCGAGCCGCGCACGCCCCAGAAGCGCAATTTCATGTCGTCACTCTCATGGCCGGAACCGTCGATGTTGCAATTACGGTCGATCATAGCGGTTTTGCCTGCGCGTGGCTGCACATTTTGCCGTCGCAGCCGGGCGTCCCCGCTTTCGTGCCGTTTTGCCCACGCTTTTTTGCGCACCGGTGTACAGGGCCGGCGCGCGGCGCTACACTCATCCGGATTGCCATGCGCCCTGGCGCGACCTTCCGACGGACGGGTGAATCTTCATGCAAGCTGCAAAATGACGAGCAAGCGCGCACGCCGGCTGCGTAAATACGCCCCGCGCTGGCTGCTCGGGCTCGCGCTCACCGCGCTGGCGGCGCTGTCCACGCTGGGCTTTTTTCACAGCGATTCGGTCGAACGCATGGAGGGCTTCGTGGCCGGCCTGCGCATGCGCATCGAGGCGCCCGTGCCCGACGCGCGCATCGTCATTGTCGATATCGATGAAAAGAGCCTGGCCGCGCTCGGGCGCTTTCCGTGGAGCCGCGATATCCAGGCCAATCTGGTGACCCAACTGACGCGCCATTACGGCGCCGGCGCGGTCGGTTTCGACATCTCCTTTCCCGAGCCCGATACCTCGTCCGGCTACGCCGTGCTCGAACGCCTGGCCGGCGCCGAACTGGCCGGGGTGGATGGCCTGAAGGCGCAACTGGCGCGCCTGAAAGCGGGCATGGATTACGACGGCTTGCTGGCCGACGCGCTGCGCGGGCAGAACGTGGTGCTCGGCTACAACGTCTCGGACAAGCTGCGCAAGGGCGTGCTGCCGGCGCCGGCGTTTACCGTCGAGAGCCTGAACGGGCGCGAACTGCTGGCCTACACGGCCCACGGCTACGAAGCCAATATCGCGCGCCTGCAGCAGGCCGCCGCCGGCGCCGGCATCTTTACCGCCTCCACCGACGCCGATGGCGTGATCCGCTCGTCGATCCTGTTGCAGCGCATCGGCGAGGCGTATTATCCCTCGCTGTCGCTGGCCACCGCCGCCGTGTACCTGAAGGCACGCGCCATCGCGCCGTATTTCGAGAGCACCGTCGAGCAGTTGTCGCAGGCCGAAAAAGACAGCGGCGCGGTGGCCTCGATTTCGCTGTTTTTGCCGCGCGGGCAGCTGCGCATTCCGGTGGGCGAAGGGCTCACCACCTATGTGCAGTTCCGTGGCCGCGGCGGCCCGGCCGGCGGTGCGTTTCGCTACGTCTCGGCGCTCGACGTGCTCACCGGCGCGGCGCCGCCGGCGCAGCTCAAGGGCGCGCTGGTGCTGGTCGGCTCGACCGCGCCCGGCATCAACGACCTGCGCGCCACGCCCGTCAATCCCGAGTTCCCCGGGGTGGAAGTGCATGCCAACCTGCTCAAGTCGATCCTCGACAACGACTTCAAGTCGCGTCCCGCCGCCGCCTATCTGTTCGAATGCGCTCTGGTGCTGGCCTTCGGCCTGGTGCTGTCGCTGGCGCCGGCCCTGCTGGCGCCGCTGCGCGCGGTGCTGCTGACGGCGGCGGCGCTGGCGGCGGCCATCGGCCTCAATGTCTACCTCTACTACGAAGCCGGCATGGTGCTCGGCGCCGCCGTGCTGGTGCTGCTGATCCTGGCCCTGTTCGTGCTCAACCTGGGCTTCGGCTACTTTGTCGAAGTGCGCAAAAGCCACGCCCTGGTATCGCGCTTTCGCGAGTACGTCGCGCCCGAACTGGTGGCCGAAATGGCCGACAATCCCGAGCAGTACACCATGGAGGGCGAAAGCCGCGAACTGAGCGTGCTGTTCGTCGACGTGCGCGGTTTCACCACCATTTCGGAAGGACTCGATCCGAAGACCCTGCGCGAATACATCAACCTGTACCTGACGGCCATGTCGGAAGACATCCGCGACAGCCATTGCGGCACGCTCGACAAATACATCGGCGACGCCGTCATGGCCTTCTGGGGTGCGCCGGTGTCCTTTGCCGACCATGCCCGGCGCGCCGTGGCCACCGCCTTGCTGATGCAGGCCAGCGCGGCGCGCCTGGACGCGCAGTTCCAGGCGCGCGGCTGGCCGCCCTTGCACATCGGGATCGGCATCAACAGCGGCATGATGCACGTCGGCGACATGGGCTCGCGCATCCGCCGCGCCTACACCGTCATGGGCGACGCGGTCAACCTGGCCGCGCGCCTGGAAGGCGTCACCAAGGTGTACGGGGCCGGTATCGTGGTGGGGGAGGCCACGCGCGCCGCCGCTCCCGGCTTCGCCTGGCGCGAACTGGACCTGGTGCGGGTCAAGGGCAAGCATGCGCCGGTGGCCATCTTCGAGCCGCTCGGCATGGCTGGCGCGCTGGCGCCGGCGGCGGCGGCGCGGCTGGCGCGCTGGCACACGGCGCTGGCGCTGTTGCGCGCGCGCGACTGGGAGGCGGCCGGCGCCATGCTGGCGGCGCTCGCCGACGAGGAGCCGCTCTGCCGGCTGTATCGCCTGTACCTGGAGCGCGTCGCGCTGTACCGCGCCGATCCGCCCGGCGCCGGCTGGGATGGCGTGACCGTGTTCGACACCAAGTGAAGGTGTCGCCAGCCGCGTATTTGTCATTCTCATATTCCTCTGACGCCTGCCTGCAACGCTTTTCAAAAAAGCGCCGGTTCCGCTCAACATTCGGGCCGCGCGGGCCGGGGACGGCATTACACTTATTGAATACGCGTAACAAAGTTGCCACTTTTATCATTCTCATCATTGGGATAAGACCATGCCACTTTCCCCCGTCGCCGTCAGGGCAACGCCATGAATGTTCCTTTCGCGCGCCTCATCGCCGGCGCCGCGCTCGCCGCGGCGCTCGGCGCCGCCTGGGCCGCCGATCCGGCGTCCGAGCCGATCCGTTTTGACATCAGCCGCTACGAGGTGGCCGGCAATACCTTGCTCGGCCAGGCCGAGATCGACGCCGCGCTCGCGCCTTACACCGGCGCGGGGCGCGACTTCGGCGACGTCCAGCGCGCGCTCGAAGCGCTCGAAGCGCTGTACCACGCGCGCGGCTACCAGGTGGTCACGGTCCAGCTGCCGGAACAGGAACTCAAGGGTGGCGCGGTGCGCCTGAATGTGACCGAGCCCACCATCGGACGGATCGAGGTGCGCGGCAACCGCGTGTTTGACCAAGCCAATGTGCGGCGCAGCCTGCCCGCCCTGCAAGCCGGGCGCACGCCCGACCTGGACCGGGTCTCGTCGAACCTGCGCATGGCCAACGACAACCCGGCGCGCAAGATCAGGATGACCTTGCAAAGCGGCAGCGCCGACGACACGGTCGACGCCGTGCTCGACGTCAGCGACGCCAAGCCGTGGAGCGCCATGCTCAATGTCGACAACAGCGGCAACGCGCAGACCGGCAAGACCCATGTCAGCGCCATCGTGCAGCACGCCAACCTGTGGGGGCGCGACCATGTCGGCAGCTTCCAGTACACCACCAGCGCCGAAGAACCGAGCAAGGT
Source organism: Massilia genomosp. 1 (assembly GCF_011682185.1). Lineage (NCBI taxonomy): Bacteria > Pseudomonadati > Pseudomonadota > Betaproteobacteria > Burkholderiales > Oxalobacteraceae > Massilia > Massilia genomosp. 1. Next base: position 73,486 of record NZ_WHJF01000020.1, on the reverse strand, counting down.
CAGCGTGTACGGGGCCGGCTACCATATTCCGCTGTATGAACTGGGCGACTCGCTCGACCTGTACGCCAGCTACTCGGATGTCGATTCCGGCACCATCACGGCCGGCATCGTCAACCTGGCGGTGAGCGGCAAGGGCAGCATGGCCGGGATGCGCTACAACCAGGGCCTGGCGCGGCGCGGCAAGCTCGATGCGCGCCTGGTGTACGGGATCGACTACAAGGCTTACAAGAACAGCGTGCTGTTCTTCGGCCAGGACGTCGGCAACGACGTCACCGTCCATCCGCTCAGCGTGACCTGGGTCGCCAGCCTGCCGTGGGCCGGCGGCGAAGCGAATCTGTCGCTCGGCGTGGTGCGCAACCTCCCCGGCGGCAGCCGTGGCGGCCAGGCCGACCTCGAACGCGCGCGCGCCGGCGCCAAAGCCGGCTACGGCATGCTGCGCTTCGCCGGCGCCTTCAGCCGCGCGCTGGCCAAGGACTGGCAGGCGCGCGTGCTGCTCAACGGCCAGTGGAGCGGCGACGCGCTGGTGCCGGGCGAGCAGTTCGGCGCCGGTGGCGCCAGTTCGGTGCGCGGCCTGGAAGAGCGCGCGCTGGCGGCCGATTCAGGGGTGCTGGCCAACCTGGAGCTGTACACGCCCAACTGGTGCGGCGCGCGCTGGCAATGCCGCATGCTGGCGTTTTACGATGCCGCCCACGGCCGCCGCAACGAGGCGCTGGCGGGCGAATATGCGCGCGCCACGGTTTCTGGCGCAGGCCTCGGCTGGCGCGTGGCCGTGGGCAGTTCGATGACCATGCAGCTCGACTACGGCCATGTGCTGCGCAGCGACGCCGGCGCCACCCGCAACAATCAACTGCACGTCCGCGTGGGCCTGGCCTACTAGAGGTAAAACACGATGAAGACCACGACCAACACGACCAACACCCCCACCGGCCCGGCCTTGCGCCTGCTGTGCGCCTGCCTGTTGCTGGCCACGGGCCTGGCGCGCGGGGCGCCGCAGTCGCCGCACGTGGTGGCCGGGCAGGCCAGCTTCGGCCAGCAGGGCAATGTATTTTCGATCACGAATACGCCCAACACCATCATTCAATGGCAAAGCTTTTCGGTCAATGCCGGCGACATCACGCGCTTCATCCAGCAGGACGGCAACAGCGCGGTGCTCAACCGCATCGTCGGGCAAGACCCGAGCCGCATCCTCGGTGCGCTGCAATCGAACGGGCAGGTGTTTCTGATTAACCCGAACGGCGTGCTGTTCGGGCGCGATGCGCGCATCGATGTCAATGGCTTGACGGCGTCGAGCCTGAACCTGTCGAACGCCGACTTTTTGGCCGGCAAGCGCAACTTCAGCGCGGCGGCGGGCGCCGCGCCGGTGCGCAACGAGGGCAGCATCAGCACGCCGTCCGGCGGCCATGTGTTCCTGATCGCGCCCAACGTGGAGAACAGCGGCGTCATTCATTCGCCCCAGGGCGAGGTGGTGCTGGCGGCCGGGCACAGCGTGCAACTGGTCGATTCGCGCAATCCCGACTTGCATGTGGTGGTGGCGGCCCCGGCCAGCGAAGCGCTCAACCTGGGGCGCATCGTGGCCGAGGGCGGCAAGGTCGGCATCTATGGCGCCCTGGTGCGCCAGCGCGGCGCGCTCAGCGCCGACAGCGCGCGCGTGGGCGAGCATGGCCAGATCGTGTTCAAGGCCAGCGCCGACGCCTTGCTCGAGGCGGGCAGCGTCACCAGCGCCAGGGGCGGCTCGCTCAGCGTGCAGGGCGAGCGGGTCGGCATGACGGGCGACGCCCGCATCGAGGCGGCCGGCGGCAGCGTGCTGCTGGGCGGCGGCTGGCAGGGCAAAAATGCGCTGGTGCGCAACGCGCGCCAGACCGTGATGGGCAAGAACGCGGTCATCGAGGCCGACGGCGGCACGGTGGTGCTGTGGTCCGACGGCGCCACGCGCGCCAACGGCCGCATCACGGCGCGCGGCGGGCAGGTGGAAACCTCGGGCCGCCAGCTCGATGTGCATGGCGTGCGGGTGGAGGCGGGCGGCTGGCTGCTCGATCCCTACGATGTCACGATCGGCATAAACGGCAGCACGGTGTTGCCCGACGCGGTCGATGATTTTGCCGACGGCATGCCGGGCACGGGCGTGACCCTGCTCGACGTGGCCATGCTCAACTCGGCCGCGCCGGCCACTGCCATCAAGGTGCAAGCCACCCACGACGTGCTGGTGGACGGCGCCATTACGCGCCCGGCCGGCAGCGCCGGCAGCCTGACGATCGACGCCGGCAACCATATCACCATCAACGCGCCGGTATCGACCTCGGGCGGGGCCTTGACCCTGAACGCAAATGCCTCGCCGTATGCCAGCGGCAGCGGTGGGGTGTTCGTCAACAGCGCCGTCGACACCGGCGGCGGGGCGGTCAGCATGAGCGGCGACTCGGTCCATATCGGCGCCGGCGGCAGCGCCGTCGTCAACAGCGGCAGCGGCAGCATGGGTTTTGTTGCCAGCAAGCAGTTCACCCTGAGCAGCAATTCGAGCCTGCAAGGCAGCGCCGCCATCGCCATCTTGTCCGACCAGGTCAGCATGCCGGGCGGCATGATCGGCCCGGCGGGCAGCGTCAGGCCGGTGGTCAGCATCGCGCCGCTCACGCCGGGGCGCCCGATCGAGATTGCCAGCGGCGGCCCGTCGCAGTCGATCCTGCGCCTGTCGCCGTTCGACCTGAACCCGATCCATGCCAGCGATCTGATCATCGGCGGCGACAGTTATGAAGGCGTCATCAGCGTCAATGGGCAACTGGGCGGCGCATCGACCCCGCTGGAAACGCAAGCCCTGAGTTTGCGCAGCGGCGGCACCATCAGCGTGATGGCGCCGCTGATCATGCTGCCCGGGACCGGCAGCGTGCTCACCCTGGCGCGCCACGGCTACGCCGATGCGGCGGTGCTCACCAACGCCAACGGCATGCTCAGCGCCGACCATATCGCGATCCACTCCGACGCGATGACCCTGGGTGGACTGATCACGTCCACCGGCGCCGTTGGCGGCAGCGTGACCCTGGCGCCGCACGACGGCGCGACCCTCATCCACGCCGGCGCGAATGCGCTCGATGGCCCTGGGCAACTGGGCTTGAGCGACAGCGAACTGAAACTGGTCACGGCCGATAAGCTCATCATTGGCGGGCAAGCCAACCAGACCGGCGCGCTGGACGTGACCGGCCTGCTCGACATGTCGGGCAACCTGACCGCCGGCAGCAAGCTGGCGCTGATCGCCGGCGCCGGCAAGCTGACCTTGCACGACGCCGTCATCACGCCCGGTTCGCTGTACCTGTCCGGCTCAAGCATCGCCAATACGAGCACGGCGCCGGCGCGCGCCAGCGCCATTGGCCTGAGCGCGCGCGGGCAGATCGGCTCGTCCGGCGCCACGCCCTCGCCGTTCTATACGCAAACCTCGGCGCTGACGGCGGACAACGCCACCGATGGCGGCACCAGCGACATCGACATCAGCAACACCGGCACCCTGAGCCTGGGCAGCGTGACCCAGACCGGCCCGGCCAACGTCAGCCCGATCACGGTGGCCAACAAGGGCGGCATGACGGTGATGGGCGGCGGGCAGGGCGTGCGCAGCAACGGCGGCGCGATCACCCTCACCACCGCCAGCCCGCTGACCATCGATGGCAGCGTGGCGTCCAACGGCGGCGCGCTGGCGCTTACGGCCGGCAACGGCGGCACCCTGACCGTGGGGCCGACCGGCAGCGTCGCCTCCGGCGCCGGCAACATGAGCTTGCAGGGCGGGGCGATCATCAATAACGGCAGCCTGAGCGCCACGTCCGGCAACATTACCCTGAGCGCGCCGACGGTGAGCGGCAGCGGCACGGCCACCAGCGTCAGCGGCACCGTGACGGGCACCGGTCCAGGCATTCCGGCGACACCCACCGTCGAGTCGTGCATCGCCACCCCGTCGCAAAGCGCTTGCGCGGGCATCCTGGCGCAAGCGTTCCAAGGCTGCCTGGCCAATCCGGCGATCGCGTATTGCGCTTCCCTGCTGCCGAGCCTGGGCACCTGCGTGAGCAAACCGGCCACGGCCGGTTGCAGCGTGGTATTGCCGAGCCTGGCCCAGTGCGAGGCCGCGCCTTCGACCGCCGGTTGCGGCGCGGTGCTGCCGAACCTGGCCCAATGCCTGGCCGCGCCGGCCACGGCGGGCTGCGCGGCGGTCTTGCCGAGCCTGGCGACCTGCGGCGCGGCCCCGGCCACGCCCGGTTGCGCCGTCGTGTTGCCGAGCCTGGCCGTGTGTACGAGCGCGCCGGCCACCGCAGGCTGCGCGGCGGTGTTGCCGACCTTGTCGGCCTGTATCGCCGCGCCGGCCACCGCCGGTTGCAGCGCGGTCTTGCCGAGCCTGGCCGCGTGCGTGGCCAATCCGGCCGCCAGCGGTTGCGGCGCCGTGCTGCCGAGCCTTGCCCAGTGCGTGAGCACCCCGTCGCTGGCCGGTTGCGGCGCGGTGCTGCCGACCCTGGCCCAGTGCGCCGTCGCGCCAAGCCAGGCCGGTTGCAGCGTGGTGCTGCCAAGCCTTGCCCAATGCGTCGCCGCACCAAGCCAGGCCGGCTGCAATGCGGTATTGCCGACCCTGGCCCAGTGCGTCGCCGCACCAAACCAGGCCGGCTGCGCCGTGGTCTTGCCAAGCCTTGCCCAGTGCGTCGCCGTACCGACCCTGCCCGCTTGCGCTTCGGTGCTGCCGACCCTGTCCCAGTGCCTTGCCGCACCGTTCCAGTCCGGTTGCGCCGCTGTGCTGCCCAGCCTGAACCAATGCGTGAGCGCGCCCGCCCTGGCCGGTTGCAGCGTGGTGTTGCCGACCCTGGCGCAGTGCGTGTCGCGGCCCGGCACTGCCGGCTGCGCCGTGGTCTTGCCGGGCCTGAACCAGTGCGTGGCCAATCCCGCCGTGCCGGGCTGCGGTGTAGTGTTGCCAGGCCTGGCCAACTGCACCGCCAATCCGGCGCTGGCGGGCTGCTCGGCCGTGCTGCCGAGCGTGTCGCAGTGCAGCGCCACGCCGACCCTGGCCGGCTGCGTTGCGGTGCTGCCGTCGCTGCCGCAATGCGTGGCCACGCCCTCGGCGCCTGGCTGCGTCGCGGTCTTGCCGTCGCTTGGACAGTGCGTCGCAACGCCAGCGGCCGCCGGTTGCGGCGTGGTGCTGCCGACCCTGGCGCAATGCGTGGGCAGTCCGACCTTGCAAGGTTGCACGGCGGTGCTGCCGACAGTCAATGCCTGCGTGGCGAATCCGGCCGCGCCAGGCTGCGCGGTGGTGACGCCGCCCACCGCTCTTGCAGCAAGCGAGGCCGTGACGCAGGCGATCCAGGACAGCGTCTATCTGATCAATACAGCGACCGGCCAGGCCACGCTGCCGGGCAGCACGCAGGCCCAGGCGCCGCTCGGCAAGGAGCTGGCGGAAACACAGGTAGCCAAGGCCGCCACCGGTACAACTCAAGGAGATGCAAGTGAACTGCGCAAAAAGACGTATTGCAATTAAGGCGCTTGCGGGTTTCCTGCTGAGCTGCATGGGGACGGCGGCGTGGGCCGGGCAAGTGGCCGGCACGGTCATCAAGCTGAGCGGGCCGTTGATGGTCAAGAAGGCCGATGGCGCGGTCAAGGTGCTGGCCGTCAGGTCGGAAGTGGAGTCGGGCGACACGCTGATGTCGCAAAAGAACACCTACGCCCAGATCAGGTTCATCGACAACAGCGAAATGACGCTGCGCCCGGATACCACCTTCGTGATCGAAGCGTTTGCCTATGACGGCGCGAAGCCCGAGGCCGACAGCGCCAGCTTCAGCCTGGTCCAGGGCGGCTTGCGTTCGCTGACCGGGCTGCTCGGCAAGCGCAACAAGGAAAAGTTTTCGCTCAAGACGCCGGCCGCCACCATCGGCATCCGCGGCACCACCTTCGTCGCCCAGTACGTCGCGCCGGGCGTGCCGCCCAAGGGCGCACCGTCTACGGGCCAGCCGCCCGGCTTGTATCTGAGTGTGCTCGACGGCGCCATCATCGTGAGCAACAAGGGTGGCAGCAGCAATTTTTCGGCCGGGCAGTTCGGCTTTACGCCCAGCTTGACGGTCACGCCGGTGCTGGTTCCGGTCAGTCCCGCCATCCGCTTTTCGCCGCCGCCATCGTTTTCGGTGTCGCAGGCGCCGGGCGCCAACGGCGCGTCCAAGGGCGCCACGCAGGGCGTCGATTGCGAAGTGCGCTGACGGGGCGCCTGGTCAACGCGTCGCGCCGGCCGGCGCTGGAAAGCGGCTCACGCCAGGGCGATGTCTACCTGGCGTCAAAGGCGCGCGTCCACCATCCATTGCGCTCGAATCGCATCAGCACAATCTTCGGGCCGAGATCGGACTCGACCAGCACGGCGGTCATCCTGGGTGAGCTTTCGTCGTCCGGTGCGATAGCCACATCGCGCACGGCGACAATCGTGTAGTTCCCGACCGGTCCGGCGTCAAAACTCACCATCTGAAAATACCGGTCGAGTACTTCCGGCTCGGTGGCGTCGCCGCCCAGCTTGACGTGCGGCGTCAGGCCGTTCATCCAGAGCGGGTTCTTCGCCAGCGCCGATACCAGGGTGGCGATCTTGTCGGTGGCCGGGCCGGGCGGGGCAGGCTGGGCCAATGCCTTCGCGGCCAGCAGGACCAGCGCGGTAGCGATTACGAGCATCAGTCTATTCATGATGGTTTTCCAGATTGAGCAGGTGGGCGACATTGCGCGGCGCGTCCATTTCGGCTGCGCGGCCGACCAGCGGCGCGCATTCGCCATGCGGCAGTGTGTCCATTGCGTCCTTTGGAAAGCATCCGGTAAAAGAAAACGGCCTCTGTCCAGATGACTGGAGAGAGACCGTTCCGACTGAACTGGTCAGTCATTAGCGAGACAGGATCAAGCGTGTTACAGCACTTCGCTCGCGTGGTCGGCCAGGCGCGAACGCTCGCCGCGCGCCAGCGTCACGTGGCCGCTGTGCGACCAGCCCTTGAAGCGGTCGACCACGTAGGTCAGGCCGCTCGAGCCTTCGGTCAGGTAAGGCGTGTCGATCTGCGCGATGTTACCGAGGCACAGGATCTTGGTGCCGGGACCGGCGCGCGTGACCAGGGTCTTGATCTGCTTGGGCGTCAAATTCTGCGCTTCGTCGATGATCAGGAACTTGTTCACGAAGGTACGGCCGCGCATGAAGTTGAGCGACTTGATCTTGATGCGCGAGCGGATCAGGTCTTGCGTTGCCGCGCGACCCCACTCGCCGCCATCCGAATCGGACTTGTTGAGCACTTCGAGGTTGTCGTCGAAAGCGCCCATCCACGGACCCATCTTCTCTTCCTCGGTGCCCGGCAGGAAGCCGATGTCTTCGCCCACCGGCACCGTGACGCGGGTGACGATGATTTCGTTATACAGCTTGGTCTCGAGCACCTGCGCCAGGCCGGCCGCCAGCGCCAGCAAGGTCTTGCCGGTACCGGCCTGGCCGAGCAGGGTGACGAAGTCGCATTCCGGATTCATCAGCAGGTTCAGCGCGAAGTTCTGCTCGCGGTTGCGCGCGGTGACGCCCCATACATTGTTCTTGTTGTGGCTGAAGTCGCGCAGGGTCTGGATGACCGCCGTTTTGCCGTTGAGCTGCTTGACCTGGCCGTAGAACGGCGCTTCGCCATTTTTCGGTTCCAGGTAGACGAACTGGTTTACCAGCAGGGTCAGCATGGTCGGGCCGGTGACGCGGTAGAAGGTCGACGAGACGCCGTTCTTGTTTTCCTGCCAGGACTCCATGTCCTTGCCGTTCTTGTTCCAGAAGTCGTCCGGCAACTGTACGATGCCCGAGTACAGCAGGTCGCTGTCTTCCAGCACGTGGTCGTTGAAGTAGTCTTCGGCGGGCAAGCCCAGCGCGCGCGCCTTGATGCGCATGTTGATGTCTTTCGACACCAGCACGATGGCGCGGCCCGGTTGCTCGGCTTCCAGGTTGCGCACCACGCCCAGGATCTGGTTGTCGGCTTTGCCGACCGGCAGGCCTTCAGGCAGGGTCGGGCCGTTTTGCAGGCGCGTCTGGAAGAACAGGCGCCCTTTGGCATCCTTGTTGCCCAGCTTGGCGAGCGGGATGCCGCTCTCGATCGCGCCATCGTCGATGTTGCCGACCAGCGCGTCGAGCGTGCGCGAGACCTGGCGTGCGTTGCGCGCCACTTCCGACATGCCTTTTTTATGGTCGTCGAGCTCTTCGAGCGTCATCATCGGCAGGTAGACGTCGTGCTCTTCGAAGCGGAACAGCGACGATGGGTCGTGCATCAGCACGTTGGTGTCGAGCACGAACATCTTGGTCTTGCCGGTCTGGTCGGCATGGCGGCTGGTGGAGGACTTGACGGGCAGTTCGACCGCCTTGTGCTTGGCCGGGTGCGGCGCTTCCAGGTCGACCGGCTGTTTTTCCTTGCCGCGCGCGGCAGGTTTGGCCAGCGGCGCTTCCATGACGGCGTGCGAGGTGAGCAGCGGCGCCGGGGCGGCCTGCGGCGATGCGGCGACCAGGGCGGCCTGTTTGGCCGGCGCCTTGGTGCGCGTGGTCTTGGCCGGCGCTTTGGCGACCGGCTCGGCTGCGATCTCGGCGACCGCGCTCAGTTTCGGCTTGGCCGGCGGCGCGGCCTGCACGGAGGCTGGCTTGCTGCGGTCGGCTTTCGGATAGTCTTCGGCCAGCAGCAGGGTGGCTGGCTTGGTGGGGATTTTTGGCAGTGGCATCAGGGTCTCAATCTAAAAAGGTGCAGGAGGATAGCCCGGAGGCGTCGGCGCAGGCGGCGCTGGTGGCGGCGGGCTCGATGCGGCTGTGCGAACTAAGGGGGTGGTGGTCGGGCCCGGCATAGTGGCCGGGCCGGCAGGCCGCCAGATTGGGATGATGCTGAAAACGGAAGGTGTGACTCAAAATGGCTGGTGCAATCGGTTCTGCTGCGGGTTGATCGACAGGGTCCCCTGGATTCTGGCTGTCTCTGTCAAGGTTGGCTCTTTACAAATTCCAGCACGGCCTCGGCGTGATCAGGGACTTTCACGCCTCTCCATTCTTTCATCAATTTACCATCAGCGTCAATTACAAACGTGCTGCGTTCGACGCCGCGTACTTGCTTACCGTACATATTCTTCATTTTCATCACACCGAACTGGAGGCACATGGCTTCTTCCGGGTCGGAAATGAGTTCGAAGGGCAGGCCGAGCTTCGATTTGAAGCCTTCGTGCGAGCGCAGCGAATCGCGGCTGATGCCGTAGATTTCGGCGCCGGCTTGCTGGAACTGCGCGTGCAGCTCACGGAAAGCGATGCTTTCGGTGGTGCAGCCGGGCGTATTGTCTTTTGGATAAAAGTACAGCACGGTGTAGCGGGCAGGGCGGCCGGACAGCTGGAACGGCTTGTCGCCCGTCATGGCGGCGGAGAAGTCGGTGAAGGGTACGGTCGGTGCTGCAGTTTGGCTATCAGCCACAGGTTCTCTCCTGAAGGTGAGTCAGCGCTGATTGTATACCCCGCAGCGCAACAGGGGAGGGGAAACGTGTTTGGGCGCACCCTATATGGAGGCGCAGTGCCGGATTGCAAGGTACCCGGCGTTGCCGCCAGGGCGGCCCCGCCGGCAACGCCGTGTCAGCGCGCTTCGCCCAGGATCAGCGCCAGGGTCACTTTGCGCCCTTCGCCCATCAGGATGTTGTAGGTGCGGCAGGCGGCCTTGTTATCCATGCACTCGCAGCCGATGCGCCGCTCCAGCAGGGAGGCGAGCAGCTTGGGATGCACGAAACGCTGCTTGTCGCCGGTGCCGAGGATGAGCACATCCGGATTGTCCTGCCCGATTTTTTCGAAATGCGCGGCCGTGAGGGCCTCGAAACCGGCCACGTCCCAGGCGCGCGCGGGCACCTCGGGCATCAGCAGCAGGCTATAGTCATAGCGCTGGGCGTTGATTTCGACGCCGGTTTCGTCGTAACCGGTCACGGTCTGGTATTGTTGGGTGGTGCTGGAATGGAGCTTCATGGCGTGGGTGCAGAAAAGGTGATGCAGGGCACTCGGGCGCTGCGCGTGGCGTTAGCATGCCACAAAGTCCAGTAAACCGCGAATTTTCGCGAGATCCACGTGCAAAAGACGCCAAACTACCACGATGTCGCGTGTTGTCGCCAATTTAGGTAGTAGTCAAAGGTTGCTTAAACTATCTCCTTTCGGCAAAATGGGTCTTTTTCGCACTGCAACAAAGCGCCACTGAACAGGGAAATATTTTGCGACCGATTCTGAAATCGAACAAGCTCGACGACGTCTGCTACGAAATCCGCGGCCCCGCGCTGGAGAAATCCAAGCAGATGGAGGAAGAAGGCCACAAAATCATCAAGCTCAACATCGGCAACCTGGCCGTGTTCGGCTTCGACCCGCCCGACGAGATCGTGCAGGACATGATCCTCAACATGCACGGCGCGGCCGGCTACACCGATTCGAAAGGCATGTTCGCGCCGCGCAAGGCCGTCATGCACTACACCCAGAGCAAGCACATCACTGGCGTGACGATCGAAGACATCTATCTGGGCAATGGCGCCTCGGAACTGATCGTCATGGCCATGAACGGCCTGCTCAACAACGGCGACGAAGTGCTGGTGCCGGCCCCGGACTATCCGCTGTGGACCGCTGCCGTGAGCCTGTCGGGCGGCAACCCCGTGCATTACATCTGCGACGAGCAGGCCGGCTGGTATCCCGATATCGACGACATGCGCCGCAAGATCACCAGCAATACCAAGGCGATCGTGGTGATCAACCCGAACAACCCGACCGGCGCGCTGTATCCGCGCGAAATCCTGCTCGAGATTATCGAACTGGCGCGCCAGCACCAGCTGATCATCCTGGCCGACGAAATCTATGACAAGGTCCTGTACGACGGCGAGCAGCACGACTCGATCGCCGCGCTGGCCGACGATGTGCTGTTCATTACCCTGAACGGCCTGTCGAAAAACTACCGTTCGTGCGGCTACCGCGCCGGCTGGATGGTGGTGTCGGGCGAAAAACGCCACGCCAGGGATTACATCGATGGCCTCAACATGCTGGCCTCGATGCGCCTGTGCGCCAACGCGCCGGGCCAGTTCGCGATCCAGACCGCGCTCGGCGGCTACCAGAGCATCAATGACCTGGTCGGCCCCGGCGGGCGCCTGCTGCGCCAGCGCGATATGGCGCACAAACTCTTGACCGATATTCCGGGCGTGAGCTGCGTGAAGCCAAAAGCTGCGCTGTACATGTTCCCGCGCCTCGACCCCGTGATGTACCCGATTGCGGATGACCAGCAGTTTGCCTACGACCTGCTGGCCGAAGAAAAAGTCCTGGTGGTGCAGGGAACGGGCTTTAACTGGATCGCGCCGGATCACTTCCGCCTCGTGTTCCTGCCCAATTCCGACGACCTGACCGACGCTTGCGGCCGCATTGCGCGCTTCCTTGACGGCTACCGACGCCGCCACGGGCGCGGCTGATACCTCTTCCAGATAAAGAACTATGAAACCCATCAAAATCGGCCTGATCGGCCTTGGCGTAGTTGGCGCCGGCACCTTTAACGTCCTTAAACGCAACCAGGAAGAAATCCGGCGCCGCGCCGGGCGCGGCATCGAGATTGCGATGGTCGCGGTGCGCAACGTGGAACGCGCGCGCGCCATCGTCGGCGCCGACTGCGAGGTGGTGGGCGACCCTGAACTGGTGGTCAACCATCCCGACATCGACATCGTGGTCGAACTCATTGGCGGCTGCGACACGGCCAGGAAGCTGGTGCTGGGGGCGATTGCCAACGGCAAGCACGTGGTCACCGCCAACAAGGCGCTGCTGGCGCTGCACGGCAACGAGATTTTCGCGGCGGCCCAGGCCAAGGGCGTGATGGTGGCGTTCGAGGCGGCGGTGGCCGGCGGCATCCCGATCATCAAGGCGCTGCGCGAAGGCTTGACCGCGAACCGCATCGAATCGGTGGCCGGCATCATCAACGGGACCACCAACTTCATTTTGTCCGAGATGCGCGACAAGGGCCTCGATTTCGGCAGCGTGCTGAAACAGGCGCAGGAACTGGGCTACGCCGAAGCCGATCCGACCTTCGACATCGAAGGCGTGGACGCCGCCCACAAGGCGACCATCATCGCGGCGATCGCGTTCGGCATCCCGGTGCAGTTCGACAAGGCGCACGTGGAAGGCATCAGCAGCCTGCAGGCGATCGATATCCGCTACGCCGAGCAGCTCGGTTACCGCATCAAGCTGCTGGGGATCACCAAGCGCGCCGTCGTCGATGGGGTGGAAGGCATCGAGTTGCGCGTGCATCCGACCCTCATCCCGGTCAAGCGCCTGATCGCCAACGTGGAAGGGGCGATGAACGCGGTGCTGGTGCAGGCCGACGCGGTCGGCGCCACGCTTTACTACGGCAAGGGCGCGGGCGCGGAGCCGACAGCGTCGTCGGTGATCGCCGACCTGGTCGACATCACCCGCCTGGCCACGGCCGATCCGGAATGCCGCGTGCCGCATCTGGCGTTCCAGCCGAACCAGCTGACCAACGTGGCGATCTTGCCGATGTCCGAGATCACCACCAGCTACTACCTGCGCGTGTACGTGAAGGACCAGCTGGGCGTGATGGCGGACCTGACGCGCATCCTGGCCGACGCGAGCATTTCGATCGACGCGGTGATGCAGAAAGAGCCGGGCGAAGGCGAGACGCGCACCGACATCATCATGCTGACCCACCAGACGCAGGAAAAGAACATCGATGCGGCGATCGGCAAGATCGAGGAACTCGACGCGGTGGTGGGCCAGGTCGTCAAGATCCGCCTCGAAAACCTGAGTTAAGCGCCCTCGCCCCGCGTCGCGGGGCGCCCTGGCGCGGCGGCCGCATCGAAGCGAATCGCGACCTTCAGGCCCGGCGCCGGGCTGGCCCCTGCAAGACGCACGTCGGCGCGGTGCAGGCTCGCCACCTCGCGCACGATCGCCAGGCCCAGGCCGGTGCCGCCGGGGTTGGTCTCGAGCGCGCCCGAGGACCGGTAGAACGGGGTGAACACCTTTTCATGCTCGTCGTCGGCGATGCCGCAGCCGCTGTCCTCCACATCGAGTTGTACCTTGACGCCGTCGACCCTGACCCGCAACGCCACCCTGCCGCCGGCCGGGGTGTAGCGGATCGCGTTGTCGACCAGGTTGCTCACCATTTCATGCAGCATCAGTTCCTGGCCGTCGACCAGCGCCTCGTCGACCGCGTCGAGCGACAGGTCGATCTGTTTTTGCACGGCCGGCAGCGCCATTTCCAGTCCCACCTGGCGCACGATGGCGGTCAGCGAGACCGGCGCCATATTGGCCGCCTCGCTGCCATGTTCGACCCGCGCCAGCGAGAGCAGGCGGTTGGCCAGGTGTACGGTGGCGTCGGTGGTGGCGGCGATCGACTTGACGATCTCGCGCATCGCGGCCGCGTCGTTTTCGCGCAGCGCCAGTTCGGCCTGGGTCTTGAGCACGGTGAGCGGGGTGCGCAACTGGTGCGAGGCGTCGGCGATGAAGCGGCGCTGGCTGGCGATCAGGTTGTGCATGCGCGACATGGTGCCGTTCATGGCCGCCACCAGCGGGCGCACCTCCTTGTGCACCAGCGCCTGGTCGACATCCGACAGGTCGTTCAGGGCGCGGTTTTCGACTTCGATTTTCAGGCGCATCAGGGGCCGCAGCACCAGCCGCACGGCAAACCACACCAGCGAGGCGACTGCCAGCACCATCACGGCCTGGCGCAACAGCGTGTCGAGCAGGATCTTGCGCGACAGGCCGCGCCGCGCGTCGAGCGTTTCGCCGACCTGGATCAGGGCGATGCCGCGCATCGAATCGTCGTACACCGGTTGCAGCAGGGCGGCGATGCGTACCTGCTCGCCGTTGTAGTCGGCGTGGTAAAAGCGCACCAGCGCCGGATAGGCTTCCGAGCGCGGCACGTTGGCCGGCACCGGCGGCAGGTCGTCGAAGCCGGAGACGGTCTCGCCGTCGATGCCGCTCACTTTGTAGTAGATGCGCCCCAAGGTATCGGTTTCGAACGAGTCGAGCGCCACGTAGGGCACATCGGCCACCACCTTGCCATCCTTGATGGCGACCCGTTCGGCCAGCGCGCGGGTTGACGCCAGCAGCGAGCGGTCGTAGGCCATGTCGGCCGCGTCGAGCGCGTTGTCGTACACCGAAACCGCGTTCAGGGCCACCAGCAGCACCAGCGGAATGAGGAGCCAGCGCAGCAGCTGGCTGCGCAGGCTGCCCAGGGGCGCGGCCTTGATCCTGCGGCGCAGGGTGGCGTACAACGGCGTCATCGCCAGGTCATGGGGGCGTGCCGCGCGGCTGCAGCAGGTAGCCGATGCCGCGCAGGGTGGTAATCGCGGCCGCGCCAACGTGATCGCGTTCGAGCTTCTTGCGCACGCGATGGATATACAGCTCGATGGCGTCGAGATTGGCGTCGTCCTCCAGCGCGAACACTTCATCGAACAGCTTTTCTTTCGAGACCGCGCGCCCCGGGCGGGTAATGAGCGCTTCGAGCACCGCGTGTTCGCGCGGGGTCAGCGCCAGCGCCGCGCCGCCGTACGAGAACATGCGCGTGACGGTGTCGAAACTGAGGGCGCCGCACTGATGCACCAGCGCTTCGCCGCCCTGGCTGCGGCGCAGCAGCGCCTTGACGCGCGCTTCGAGTTCGGCCAGCTCGAACGGCTTGGCCAGGTAGTCGTCGGCCCCCAGGTTCAGGCCCTGGACCCGTTCTTCCAGGCCGCCGCGCGCGGTGAGGATCATCACCGGCGTCTTGGCGCGCGCGCCGCCACGGGCGCGCAGGCGGCGCAGCACGTCCAGGCCGTCCATCTTGGGCAGGGTCAGGTCGAGGATGACGAGCGCGTAGTCCTGCGTGTGCAGCAGGGCGTCGGCGTCGGCGCCGTTGGCGGCGCATTCGACGCTCAGATGGGCGTCGCGCAGGGCTTTGGAAAGCCAGTGCGACAGTTCGATGTGGTCTTCAACCAGGAGTATTCGCATCGGGGCAGTGTAGCCCCAAGCGCGCAAAAAAGCTCGGACTGTGTGGCCTGGCCGGTACATGCGCGTACTGAAAGCCAATTGAAAGGATGGCGAACATATAGTGGGCCCGGTACCACATAAAACATAAAAACCCAGGAGACAAGAATGAAACCATCCGTGCTTACGCTCGCGCTGGCGGCCGCCCTGCCGGCCGCTTTGGCGACATCAAGCGCCGCCCAGGCCCAGTCCAGCGTGCAGATTTACGGGCTGATCGACGCCGGCGTCGACTACACCACCAATACCAACGCCGCCGGCGACAACGCCACCCGCGTCATCTCGGGCGGTAAAAACACCTCGCGCTGGGGCCTGCGCGGCGCCGAAGACCTGGGCGGCGGCCTGAAAGCCGTGTTCGGGCTGGAAGGCGGGATCCTGATGGATACCGGCGCCGCCGACGGCGCGCTGTTCAAGCGCCAGGCCTTCGTGGGGCTGGACGGCGGCTTCGGCCGCGTGCTGATTGGACGCTCGTTTACCACCACCTACGACTTCGTGATCCTGTTCGACCCGCTCGGCTACGCGCCGAACTACTCGTGGGCCACGTCCTCGAACGCCACCGGTTCGTCCAAATACGGCATGACGACCGCCTTCGACAACCTGGTCAAATATTCCGGCAAGGCCGGCGACTTCAAATACGGCGCCAGCATCGGCCTGGGCGAGCAGGCCGGCAGCAGCGCCGACAGCCGCAAATATTCGGTGGCCGGCTCCTGGACCCGCGGCAGCTTCGCGGCGATGGCGGCCTACGAGCAAGTGAACGCCAATACGGTGCTTGGTGCCGGACGGCGCGACCAGGCTACGGCCTTGCATGTGGCCGTCGACTACAAGACTGAGGTGATGCGCCTGACCGCCGGCGCGCGCGACTACACCCTGGAAGCGGCCAAGGCAGCCACCCCGGACGTGCGCGCCACCACCTGGTGGGGCGGCGCCAGCTACTTCGCCACGCCGGCGCTGACCCTGACCGGCGCGGTGTATTACGTCGACGTCAAGAACGTCGCCGCCAATACCGACGCCGACCCGGTCATGTACGTGGTACGCGGCATGGTCGCGCTGTCCAAGCGCACCGACCTGTATGTGGCGGCGGCCTACGCCAAGGCCGATAACGGCAAGCTGGTGGGACTGTCGCGCGACGACGCCGGTTTCGGCACCACGCAAAAGGGGCTCACGGCCGGTATCCAGCATCGCTTCTGATGCGCTGTACATGACTGGCGGGGCTATCATGCTTGTCCGATCGCCGCGCCCGACTTGAGAGGCCACCGCCATGAAGACCCTGTTTTCCATCCTGATCGCCTGCGCCGCCTTGCAAGCGGCTGCCGCCGAATGCATCGTGCCGTCCAAGCCGGGCGGGGCGATGGACCTGACCTGCAAGCTGGCGCGCGAAGGACTCAAGGGCGATGCCGATGCCCCTGCGCTGCGCCTGTCGTACCTGCCGGGCGGGATCGGCGCGGTGGCCTGGCACACCATGGCGGCCCAGCGCGGCAGCGAGAAAGATACCCTGGTCGCGTTTTCGGGCGGCTCGCTCCTCAATCTTGCGCAGGGCAAGTTCGGCAAGGCCAGCGAAAACGACGTGCGCTGGGTGGCCGCCCTGGGGGCCGACTACGGGATGATCGCGGTGCGTTCCGATTCGGCTTTCCGCAACCTGGCCGACTTGCTGGGTGCCTTGCGGCGCGAGCCGGAAAAGGTGCTGATCGGCGTATCCGGCACGATCGGCAGCCAGGACTGGATGAAGATGGCGCTGCTGGCCAAGGGCGCCGGGATCGACCCGAAGGTGCTGCGTTTCGTGGCGCTGGAAGGCGGCGGCGAGGCGTTTACCGCGATGCACGCCAACCATGTGCAGGTGGTTTCGGGCGACGCCTCGGAAGCGAGCCTGTACTCGGGGGCCGGCAAGGTGCGGGTGCTGGCGGTGCTGTCGGAGCAGCGCTTGCCGGGCGTGCTGGCGCAGGCGCCGACCGCGCGCGAGCAGGGCGTCGATGTGGTGTGGCCGATCATCCGCGGCGTGTGGATGGGGCCCAAGGTGGCCGACAGCGAGTACCGGCGCTGGGTAGGCAGTTTCGAGCGCATGACGGCCAGCCCCGATTTCGACAAGCTGCGCTCGGCGCACGGCTTGTATCCGTTCACGCTGACCGGGCAGGCACTGACCGATTACATCCACAAGGCGGTCGCCGACTACAACCGGCAGGCCAGGCAATTCAAACTGATTCGTTAAAAACACAACAACAATCCGGAGACACCATGAATATCAAACGTTCCTTTATCAGTGCCGGCATTGCCCTTACCTTTGCGGGAAGCGCCCTGGCGCAGGTCCCGGCGGGCTACCCGGCCGACTACCAGAAGATCATCGACGGCGCCAAAAAGGAGGCCAGGCTGGTGATCTATTCGGCCACCGACAGCAAGGCCGCGCAACCCTTGATCAAGGACTTCAACGTCCTGTATCCGGGCGTGACGGTCGAATACAACGACATGAATTCGACCGAAGTGTACAACCGCTTCATTTCCGAGGCGGCCGCCGGCGGCAATACGGCCGACGTGGTGTGGTCGTCGGCGATGGACCTGCAGATGCGCCTGGCCTCGGACGGCCACGCGCTGCAGTACAAGTCGCAGGAAGCGGCCAAGCTGCCGGCATGGGCGGTGTGGAACGACAGCGCCTACGGCACCACCTTCGAGCCCGCCGCCATCGTCTACAACAAGCGCCTGTTGGCGGTCAACGACGTGCCGCGCACCCACGCCGCCTTTGCGACCCTGATCAAGACCGAAAAATTCCGCGACAAGGTCACCACCTACGACATCGAAAAATCGGGCGTGGGCTTCATGTTCATGACCGCCGACGCGCGCGAAAACCCGCAGTTCCTGGACCTGGAAAACGCCTTCGGCGCGGCCAAGGTGCGGGTGCAGTCCTCCACCGGCACCATGCTGGAGCGGATTTCGTCGGGCGAAAACCTGATCGGCTACAACGTGCTCGGTTCCTACGCGCTGGTGCGCGCCAAGACCGACCCGTCGCTGGGCGTGGTGCTGCCGGCCGATTACACCCTGATCATGTCGCGCGTCCAGTTCATCAACAAGGCCGCCAAGAATCCGAACGCGGCCAAGCTGTGGATGGATTACCTGCTGTCGGTGCGCGGCCAGACCGTGATCGCCAACGACGCGAAGCTGTTCGCGATCCGCGCCGACGTCAAGGGCGAGACCACGTCGGCCGAACTGATCAAGATCATCGGCGAAAAGAACGTCAAGCCGATCCCGGTACACCCGGTCGTGCTGCAGTTCCTCGGGCCAGCCAAGCGCATGGCCTTCCTCAAGCAGTGGAAAGAAACCGCCGGCAAGAAGTAAGCCCTGTAAGCGCCAGCACGGTGGGCCAGCGCCCACCTCCTTCATCCCAAGATCGGACCTGACATGACCACCTTATCATTGCGGGCCACGCGGCTTAACTGGCCGCGCGGCCTGGTGGTGACGCTCGCCTGCGTCGCCATCTTCCTGCCGCTGTTTTTGATTTTTTACCAGAGTTTTTTGTCCGCGCCGTTCTTCATGCCGGAAAAAACCCTGGGCTTCGAAGCCTACGCCTTCATTTTCGACGACCCGGATTTCGCCCAGGCCTTCAAGAACGGCATGATCCTCGCCAGCGGCCTGGCCGCCATCGCGGTGCCGCTGGGCGGCATGCTGGCCTTTCTGATGGTCCGCACCGACCTGCCGGGACGCGGGGCGATCGCGCCGCTGCTGCTGGTGCCGATTTTCGTCTCGCCCATGGTGATGGGCTTCGGCTATGTGGTGTCGATGGGGCCCGTGGGCTTTTATTCGGTATGGGCCAAGCAGCTGCTCGGCTTCATCCCCTGGAATATCTACTCGTTCACCAGCATCGTCATCATCGCCGGCCTGACCCACGTGCCGCACGTGTACCTGTACGCTTCCTCGGCTTTGAAGAGCCTGGGTTCGGACGTGGAGGAGGCGGCCCGCGTGGCCGGCGCCTCGCCGCTGCGCGTGATGATCAACGTGTCGCTGCCGATGATCATGCCGGCGCTGGCGTATGCCGGGGTGCTGGTGTTTTTCCTCGGCTTCGAAGTGTTCGGCCTGGTGCTGGTGCTGGGCGACCCGGAAGGCCATCTGGTGCTGGCCACCTACCTGTACAAGCTGACCAACAAGATGGGCACGCCCTCGTACCACCTGATGGCGGCGGTGGCGGTGTGCCTGGTGATGGTGACCATGCCGCTGGTGATGCTGCAACGCTGGCTGCTGAAATCGGCCAACAAGTATGTGTCGATCAAGGGCAAGGGCGCGCGCCAGAAGGCCATGCCGCTGGGGCGCTGGAAGTGGCTGGCGTTTGCGCTGCTGGCCGGCTGGCTGCTGGTGACGATCATCCTGCCGCTGTCGGGCATCGTGCTGCGCTCCTTTGTGCAGAACTGGGGCGAGGGCGTGGTGCTGTGGGATGTGCTGACCTTGCAGCATTTCCGCGACATCCTCGAGCAGCATTCGCTGGTGCGCGGGATTTTCAACACGGTGCTGATCGGGGTGATCGGCGGGGCGCTGGCGGTGGTGTGCTACACGGCGATCGCGCTGGCGATGCACCGCAAGCCCGATGGCATTACCCGCATGCTCGACTACAGCGTGCTGGTGCCGCGCGCGGTACCGGGCCTGCTGGCCGGCCTGTCGTTCCTGTGGGTGTTCCTGTTCGTGCCAAGCTGGCTCGATGGCATGCTCAAGGCGAGCGGGCTCGGTCCGGCGCTGTGGCTCAGCGAGCATGCGATTCCGCTGCTGCGCGAAGTGCGCTCGACCATTTTCGCCCTGTGGCTGGCGTATTCGGTGGTGTGGCTCGCGTACGGCATGCGCCTGATTTCGACCGCGCTGCTGCAGGTGGGGCCGGAACTGGAAGAGGCGGCGCGCGCGGTGGGCGCCACGCGCGGCCAGGTCACGCGCGACGTGACGCTGCCGCTGATCAAATTCGGCATGCTGGGCGCCTGGCTGATGGTGTTCCTGATTTTCGAGCGCGAATACTCGACCGGGGTGTACCTGCTCACGCCGGGCACCGAAGTCATCGGCGCGATGCTGGTATCGCTGTGGGCCGGTGGATCGACCGACCTGGTGGCGGCGCTCTCGTTCATCAATATCACGCTGGTGGCCATTGGCCTGGGCATTGCGCTGCGCTTCGGCGTCAAGCTGCATCAATAAACACTATCCGGATCGGAAATCTCCATGAATGAATTGACTGTCAACGACCTGCACCTCGATTATGGCACCGGCGTACACGCCAACCAGATCCTCAAGGGCGTATCGATGCACCTGCAGCGCGGCGAAGTGGTGGCCTTGCTGGGGCCTTCGGGCAGCGGCAAGACCACCTTGCTGCGCGCCGTGGCGGGGCTGGAAAGCCCGAAGAGCGGCACCATCGACATTGGCGAGCGGCGCGTGTTCGACGGCGCGCGCAAGTTCGAGATGGCGGCCGAGCACCGCAGCCTGGGACTGGTGTTCCAGTCGTACGCGCTGTGGCCGCACAAGACCGTGTTCGACAACGTGGCTTACGGGCTGACCCTGCGCAAGATGGGCAAGAGCGATATCGAAACCAAGGTCAAGGAAGTGCTGGGCCAGCTGGGCCTGGGCCACCTGGGCGAGCGCTTTCCGCACCAGCTCTCCGGCGGCCAGCAGCAGCGGGTGGCGATTGCGCGCGCGCTGGTGTACAACCCGCCCGTGATTTTGCTCGACGAACCGCTCTCGAACCTGGACGCCAAGCTGCGCGAAGAGGCGCGTGCGTTCCTGCGCGAGCTGATCGTGCGGCTTGGCCTGTCGGCCCTGATGGTCACCCACGACCAGGGCGAGGCGATGGCGATTTCGGACCGCATCCTGCTGCTCAATAACGGCAGGATCGAGCAGCAGGGCTCACCACAGAGCATGTACGAGACGCCCGAGACCTTGTTCACCGCCGAATTCATGGGCAGTAACAACCGCTTGCAAGGCCAGGTGGTGGCCGCCAGCGATGGCGCGCTGACGGTGCTGGTCGATGGCGTGAGCATGCGCGGCACGGCGCGCGGCGCGCGCATCGGTGGCGAGGCCACGCCGCTGATCCGGGTCGAGGATGTGAAAATCAGCGCCCGGCAGGTCGATAACGCGCTCGAACTGCCGCTGTTGACCTGCATGTACCTGGGCGATCGCTGGGAATGCCTGTTCAAGCGCGCGGACTTCAGCCTGCGCGCGTATTCCAAGTACCGGCTGGAGGCGGGCAGCTACTGGCTGCACATGCCGCCCGAGAAGCTGTGGGTGTTCTGACCCGCCTTAGCGTATCCCGACCACGCTTTCGGTGACGGCGGGATCGCGCTTCTTCACGAAGCGCACCACCGATTCGACGGTGACGATGTCGATCTGGCCGGCGATGCGGCGCCCCAGCGGATGGTCGTCGAAGGCCACGTTGGCGCGGAACACGCGCGCGCCGAGGCGCTTGACCGAGGGCACCCAGATCGTGTTCGGCACGTAGCCGGCCTGCTTGAGCCAGGACTGGGCGGCGCTGCGCTCGTCGATGGCGGACTCGCTGGCGGCGTAGGTTTCGAGCACCCACTGGTTGGAGTTCTGGTACTTGGTCGAAAACGGGAAGGCCAGCATGTTGTAGTGGGCACCGTGCAGGCGCGTCGGCGCCTCGGAGGACAGCATGGCGACGATGCGCTTCTGGCTTTGCGCGCCCGGGATCACGATCTGGCTCTCGTAGGCGAACAAGTCGTCGAGGAAGAAGTTGGCCAGGCCCTGGTCGAACACCTTCGAGCTGGCGGTGCCGCACTGGTTCAGCAGGTGCATCACGGTCCAGCGGCCCTTGGGATGGTCGCGCCAGGCGTAGGCCATGTGCGAGTAGCGCAGGTCGTATCTGGACAGATCCTGGCCGACGCGCGCGATCAGGGCCACCTCGGCGCCGGAAGCATCGAGGGCGGCGCTGGTGTTTTCGGCCAGCTTGACCGCCTTGACGAACTTTGTAGCGTCCTGCGCCACTTCCTCGCAGGCGGTGCCGGCGTGCGCGAATGGCAGCGGCATGGCCAGCACCAGCAGCAGGAGCAAACGCAGACGCAGAGCGAGGCCGATCATGCTCAGCCCTTCTCGCCGGTTTGCGAGTGGTGCAGCAGGCTTTTGCCGATTTCGGTCGGAATGAAGGCGATCACCTTGCCGGCCACGATCAGCACATGGCCGCTGGCGGTGGCGGTGACGGTGACGGTCTGCCCGACCAGCTTGGAAAAGCCCTTGGCGCCGTCGCCGCTCAACTTGACGGTGGCGGTGGAACCGTCGGCCACGTTCTTGAGCACCACCATGGTGCCGTCGGCGACGTTCTCCACGCTTTGCGCCACCACGCTGCCCCCCACGGCGACCACCAGCAGGCTTCCCATCACCACCGCGCCCGATACATTGCTCGGCGTGGACGACAGGTTCGAGCCCTGGGCCAGCGCGGCCGGATTGGCGCCGAACAGGGCGCAGGCGAGGGCGACGATCATCAGCTTGGTTTTCATGCGGTTCTTTCATCGGGTTGGCCGGGTTGGCAAGGACATCTTACGCAAGATTGGCCTTTGCTCAATGAAATTGATAGGCCGTATCGCTTTTATTGCGAATAAGTATTAGTATTTGCTACCAGAATTCATAGGGATACGGAAATGCCGCACGCAATTACACTTGTCGACACCTTGAAGCGCTTGTTGAAGGGGCGCGGCATCACTTACGGCGACCTGGCCGGACGGATCGGCATGTCGGAGGCCAGCGTTAAGCGTATGTTTTCACAGAAGAATTTCACCTTGCAGCGGCTCGACGAGATACTCACCGCCACCGGTATCGAGTTCGACGAGCTCAGTGCGGCGCAGTCGGCGCCGACCCTGATCTCGCACCTGACCCTGGCGCAGGAGCGCGAAATCATCGGCGACCCGCGCCTGCTGGTGGTGGCCGTGTCGGCCATGAACCACATCTGCTTCGACGATATCGTGCGTTTTTACGACATGAGCGAAGCGGAAGTGACCAAATACCTGTTGCGGCTCGACCGCATCGGCTTTCTGGAGCTGCTGCCGAATAACCGGGTCAAGCTGCTGATCGCACGCACCTTCGGCTGGATCGCGAATGGCCCGATCCAGGGCTACTTCCGGCACGAGGCGGCGGCCGACTACCTGAACTCGCGCTTCGATGGCGAGGATGAAGTCATGCGGCTGGTGAACGTGATGCTGTCGAAGCAGTCCGGCGCGGCGCTGCTCGAACGCCTCAAGCAGGTAGCGGCCGAATTCTCGCAGCAGCACCAGCACGAAACGCGCCTGCCGTTCGACCAGCGCCACGCGATCAGCTTCATCGTGGCCGCGCGGCCGTGGGTGCCGCAGGCCTTCAAGGCCTTGCTGCGCCAGCCGTGATGGTACCCTGACGATGAACAGCCACCTTTTTTGCCACATCAAGACCCTGAGAGAACGATCAGCATGAGTCAAGCCAGCCAGTTTTCCCTCCTGACGCAGCGCCGCTTCGCGCCGTTTTTCTGGACCCAGTTCCTCGGCGCCTTCAACGACAACGTCTTCAAGACCGCCTTGCTGGTGATATTGACGTACGAAGCGGCCAGTTGGACCACGCTCGATCCGGCCGTGTTAAACAGTCTCATTCCCGGCCTGTTCATCTTGCCGTACGTGGTCTTTTCGGCGACCGCCGGGCAGATTGCCGAAAAGGTCGAGAAGGGGCGCCTGGCGCGTTTCGTGAAGATGTTCGAGATCGCCATCATGCTGGTGGCCGGCATCGGCTGGATGACGCACACCCTGTGGCTGCTGATCGCCTCGGTGGTCGGCATGGGCGTGCATTCGACCCTGTTCGGCCCGGTGAAGTATGCCTACCTGCCGCAGCACCTGAAACCGGAAGAACTGGTCGGCGGCAACGGCGTGGTCGAAATGGGCACGTTCGTGGGCATCCTGCTCGGGCAGATCCTGGGCGCGGCGCTGGTCGTGATGAAAAACGGGCTGCTGCTGGTGGCCGGCGCCACCATGTTCTTCGCGCTGCTCGGGCTGCTGGCCAGCTACCGCATTCCGCACTCGCCGGCGCCGATGCCGGACCTGAAGATCAACCCGAATCCGTTTGCCGAATCGGTGCGCAACATCGGCCACGCGCGCAAGAACCGCACCGTGTTCCTGTCGATGCTGGGTAATTCGTGGTTCTGGTTTTACGGCGCCATCATCCTGTCGCAGTTCCCGCTGTACGCCAAGGAGTTCCTCAATGGCGACTCGAGCGTGTTCGTGATGCTGCTCACCGTGTTCTCGGTCGGGGTGGGCGTCGGCTCGCTGCTGTGCGAAAAGCTCTCGGGCCACAAGGTCGAAATCGGCCTGGTGCCGTTTGGCTCGATCGGCCTGTCGCTGTTCGGGATCGACCTGTATTTCGCCAGCATGGGCTATGTGCGCCCGGCGCTGCCGGTCGACATGCTCGGCATGCTGGCGCAGGCGGGCGTGACGCGGGTGCTGTTCGATATTGCGATGGTGGGCGTGTTCGGCGGCCTGTTCATCGTGCCGCTGTTCGCGCTGATCCAGACGCGCTGCGAGCCGGCCCACCTGTCGCGCACCATCGGCGGCATGAACATCCTGAACGCGCTGTTCATGATCTGCGCGGCCGGCATGGCGATCTTGATGATCAAACTGCACTTCACGATACCCGAGATGTTCCTCGCCACCGCGATTCTCAATGCCCTCGTGGCGCTGTACATCTTCTCGCTGGTGCCGGAATTTTTGGTGCGCTTCGTGGCCTGGATGCTGATCCACACCATCCACCGCGTCAAGACGGTGGACGTGGAGCGCATCCCCGAGGAAGGCCCGGCGGTATTGGTGTGCAACCACGTCAGCTATGTCGACGCGCTGGTGATCGGCGCGGCCAGCCCGCGCCCGATCCGCTTCGTGATGGACCATAAAATCTTTAGGATGCCGCTCATGGGCTGGTTGTTCCGCACCGCGCGCGCCATTCCCATCGCGCCGGCCAAGGAAGACCCGTTCCTGATGGAGAAAGCGTACATCGACATCGCCCAGGCGCTGCACGAAGGCGACCTGGTATGCATCTTCCCGGAAGGGCGCCTGACCTCGACCGGCGAGATGGGCGAGTTCCGCGGCGGGATCGCCAAGATCGTCGAACGCAGCAAGGTGCCGGTCATTCCGATGGCGCTGCGCGGCCTGTGGGGCAGTTTGCTCACGCGCGACCCGGGCAACTTGTTCGAGCGCAGTTTTGCGCGCGGACCGCGTTCGCGCCTGGCGCTGGCGGTCGGCGCGCCGGTGGCGCCGGAAGAGGCCACCCCGGATTACCTGCACAAGCAGGTGCTGGCGCTGCGCGGCGACTGGAAGTAAGGACGGGTTTATCCGACGGTAAGAATTCGTGAGAAAGTGGTTATAATTGCAATCGTACGGCATGTTGCCACTTCTCCCGTTTTGCAAAGGCCGCAGTATTCCATGAACAGTCTTTTGACGCCGCCGCCATGAAAATCCGCGCCTATCTCGCGCTGATGGTCGCGGCGATCCTGATTCCGGTCATTCTGTTCTCGACGATTTCGCTCAACATGCTGCTCAAGGCCGAGCGCGAAGCGGCGCTCAAGGGCGTGCGCGAAACGGCGCGCATCTCGCTGGTGAGCATCGACCGCGAACTGACCAACACCCAGAGCGCGGTGCGCATGCTGGCCACCTCGCCGCACCTGGCGCGCGGCGACCTGGCCGGCTTCTACGAGCAGGCGCGCTTCGCCGACAAGGTGGGCGCCACCTGGACCGCGCTGCTCGACGAGCGCGGGCAGCAGTTGATCAATACCGCGGTGCCGTTCGGCGCACCCTTGCCGGAGCCGGACGCGGCCCAGCGCGTGGCCCAGGTGCTGGGCGCCGGCACGCCGCAAATTTCCAACCTGATTCGCGGGGTCGTCACGCAAGCCTTGCTGGTGGTGGTCGACGTGCCGGTCACCACGCCGGACGGCATGCGCTACGTGATCGCGCAGGGTTTCAAGATCGACCATTTCAACGGCGTGCTGACCCAGGTGAACGCGCCGCCGACCTGGCTGGCCGGCGTGTACGACCGCAACGGCATGACGATCGCCCAGACCTACGGCGGCGGCGCGGCCGGACGCGGCGAGACCCGCCCGGACCTGCGCGAAGCGATCCGCAGCAAGACCATCGGCGTGATCCGCAACGCCAGCGACGACAACATGAAGCTGTACACGGTGCTGGAACGCTCGGCGCTGTCCGGATGGACGGTGGCCGTGGGCGTGCCGGAAGCCGAAATCGAATCGGCGGCGCGCAGCGCGCTGATGGTGTCGATTATCGGACTGGCGGCGGCGGTGTGCTGCGCCACGCTGGCCGCCGTGTTCTTTGCGCGCCGGCTGTCGCGCTCGATCCGCCAGGTGGCGCGCTCGGCGCATGCGCTCGGCGGCAGCGGCGAGGCGGCCCGCAGCGCCGTGTCGGGCGTGGCCGAGGTGGACGAGGTGCAGGCCGCGATCGTGGCGGCGGCGGCGGTGGTCGAGCAGGAAAGGCAATCGCGCCTTGTCGCCGAAACCGAGCGCGAAATCTTGTTCGAGCGCGAACACGAGGCGCGCACCAAGGCCGAACAGCAGAACCGGGCCAAGGATGAATTCCTGGCGATGCTGGGGCACGAATTGCGCAACCCGCTGGCGGCGATCGTCAACGCGACGGGCGTGATGGCCCATCCGGGCATGCCGGCCGCCGCCAGCGAGCGCGCGCGCGAGATCATCACGCGCCAGAGCGGGCACCTGACCCGCATCGTGGACGACTTGCTCGACATGGGCCGGGTTCACTCCGGGAAGATCCTGCTGGAGCGGCGCGCGCTGCGCCTGGACCAGGTGATCGACAATTACATGGCCACCCTGCGCGCCTCGCAGCGCTCGGCGCGCCATGAGTTGCGCGTCGATAGCGCGCCGGTGTGGGTCGATGGCGACCCGACCCGGTTGGAGCAGATCGTTTCGAACCTGCTCGACAACGCACTCAAATACACCCCGGCCGGCGGCACCATTTCGGTGACCGTGAAGGCCGAGGGCGAGGAAGCGGTGCTGTGCGTATCCGATTCGGGCATCGGGATCGCGCCGGAGCTGATGCCGTATGTGTTCGACCTGTTCGTGCAGGGTGCGCGCCCGCTCGACCGCGCCCAGGGCGGCCTGGGCGTGGGGCTGGCGCTGGTGCGCCAACTGGCCCTGATGCATGGCGGCAGGGCGGACGTGCGCAGCGCCGGCATGGGCCTGGGCAGCAGTTTCGAGCTGCGCCTGCCGCGCGTACACGCGCCCCAATCCGAGGTGAGCGTGCCGGCGCCGGCGCCCTCGTCGCGCCAGCGCGTGCTGCTGATCGAAGATAACGAGGACGGGCGCGAGATGATGGCCATGATGCTCGAAGCGCAGCAGTACCGGGTCGACACGGCCATCGACGGCGTCGACGGCCTGCGCCAGGCCGCGCTGGCATGCCCCGATATTGCGCTGGTCGATATCGGCCTGCCCGGCATCGACGGCTACGAGGTGGCGCGCCGCATGCGCGCCGACCCGGCAACGAGCAAGGTGCGCCTGGTGGCGCTGACCGGCTATGGGCAGGACAGCGACCGCGAACGCGCCCTCGGCGCCGGGTTCGACGCGCACCTGGTCAAGCCGGTGGACATGGCGCGCCTGATGGAGGCGCTCGAGGCGCCGCAGTTGGCGAAAACGGCCGGCTAGCCGATCAGGCGCAAGCCCTGCGCCTTGGCCAGGCGGCCGTCGGCCAGGCGCTTGATGTCGTCGAAGTTGACCGGCTTGATGAGGTGATGGTCGAAGCCCGCGTCCAGGGTGCGCTGGCGCGCGTCGCTCTGGCCCCAGCCGGTCAGGGCGATCATCAGCACCGACTGCGAGCCGGGTTTCAAGCGGATGCGGCGCGCCGCTTCGTAACCGTCCATGCTCGGCATGCCTAGGTCCATCACGATCATGTCGGGCATGCCCTGTTCGACCGCCTGCACCGCCTCAAAGCCGTCGTACGCGGTGGCGACGTTACAGTTCTCCATTTCGAACAGCGCCTGCAGCGAGTCCGCCGCATCGCGGTTGTCGTCCACCACCAGCACCTTGGGACGCCGGTCGATCGAGCCGATGACGTCGGCCATGGGCGTGGCCATGGCCGGACGCGCTTCGGTCACCACCGGCAGGGTGACGATAAACTCGCTGCCCTTGCCAAGTCCCTCGCTGGTGACATGCACGCTGCCGCCATGCATTTCGGCGAACTGGCGCGACAGGCTCAAACCGATTCCGAGACCGCTGGCGATCTGGCCCGAGGGCGGCCGGCTTTGCTCGAACATGAAGAAGATGCGTCCGATGGCGGCCGCTTCGAGCCCGATGCCGGTATCCTTGACGTAGATGTTGAGGGCGCCGAATTCGACCTGCCCGCGCACAGTGATGTAGCCGCCGGCCGGCGTGAACTTGACCGCGTTCGAGGCGATGTTGGCGACGATCTGCACCACGCGCGCGTAGTCGGCGTAGAGCACCACGTCGCCCGGCGGCATGGCCACGTCGATCTTGATGCGCTTGCCCGCCGCGGCGGCCGAGCACAGTTCGGTGACGTGTTCCATCACCTGGGCAAAGGTGGTGTAGTCGCGCTGCAGTTCGATCTTGCCGCTGTTGATGCGGGCCACATCGAGCAGGTCGTCGACCAGCCGGGTGAGATGGGCGACCTGGCGCTCGATCACGTCGCTCACCTTCTTGACGGGCGCCTGGTCGGGATACAGGTGATTGAGTACGCTCATCGAGGTGCGGATGGGCGCGAGCGGGTTGCGCAGCTCGTGACCGAGGCTGGCCAGGAATTCATCCTTGCGGCGGTCGGTTTCGCGCACCTGGTACTGTTTTTCGCGGGCGCGCAGCACCGATTGCAGCGACGTGATGAGGGTCAGGGTGCGCACCGGGCGCTCGAGCAGGGTGACGTTGCCGAGGGCGCTGATGGCCTGGCGCACGCTGAGCGAATCGGGACCGCGGTGCGTGAGCAGCACGATCGGCAGGTCCGACCAGTTGGGCTGGCGCTGGACGAATTCGCCGAGCGCTTTCATGCCGCCGTTCGACAGCGCTTCTTCGACCGTGAGCACGGCGCCGACGCCGATCAAGAGTTCTTCGGCGAGTTTCTGGACGTTTTCGGCGACCAGGTTGTCGACTTGCGCGAGGGTGAGCATTTTCGACGCCAGCACCGCGTCTTGCCCGGTCGGGGCGTAGATCAGGATACGCTTTTCCATAGGCCGCTTTTCGCTTATCCGTTGTCGTCGTCGAACAGCACGTGGGACTGGTTGTCGTCGAAGGTGGGAACACCGGTCAGGATGCCGTGGAAGTTGGTCAGCACTTCGCCCACTTCGATGCCCTTGCTGCTGATCGAGAACAAGCGGATGGTGCGCTCGTGCAGGCCGACGCGTTTCTTGAACACCGAAATGGCCTGGCGCACCTTGCCGCGCGCTTCGAAGTAACGCAGCATGATGACGCTGTCGGCGATGTAGCTGGCGTCGACCGTGGTGCTCATGCTGCCGCCGATGAGGCCGGGCTGCACGCCGACCAGGATGGTGACCACGCCGCGCTGGCCCAGGTAGGTCAGCAGTTCGTGCATGTGGGTGGCGAGGAAGCGCTCGTCGGGCATGGCATTCAGAAAACCATTGAGGCTGTCGATGACGATCACGCGCGCGCCGCCGGCTTCGGCGTCGGTCACCGCCTGCATGAATTCGCCGGGCGCCATTTCGGCCGGATCGATCTGCTTGATGGTGAGCAGGCCGTTGTCGATCGCGCCCTCGAGATCGATACCGAGGCCGGTGGAGCGCAGCAGCAGGTTGTTGGCCGCTTCCTCGAACAGGAACATGGCCGCTTTCTGGCCGCGCTGCGTGGCCGCATACACATACTGTGCGCACAGCGACGACTTGCCGGTGCCCGGTGGGCCGGAGAGCAGGGTGCTGGTGCCTTCATCGAGGCCGCCGCCGGTCAGGGCGTCGAGTTGGGCGATGCCGCTCGAAAGCCGTTTGCGTTCGGTGTGTACGCGCGTGTGGGCGGCGATCAGGCGCGGGAACACCACCAGGCCGCCGGTGACGATTTTATAGTCGTGCGAGCCGCCGCGAAAGGCGATGCCGCGGTATTTGACGATGCGCACGCGGCGTCGTTCGGAGCCGTAGTCCTGGTTGATCAGTTCGAGCGTGATGACGCCGTGCGCCACGCTGCGCACCTGCAGGTCGCCGGAGAGGGCGGTGCGGTCGTCGAGGAACAGGGTGGTGCAGCCTTTGCCGGAGAGGTACTGCTTGAGCGCGAGCACCTGGCGGCGGTAGCGCAGCGGGCTTTCGGCCAGCAGCTGCAGTTCGGAGAGCGAATCGAGGACGACGCGGGTCGGCTTGTACTTTTCGATCGTGTCGAGGATGCGCTGGGTGGTCATGCCCATCTCGATTTCGGACGGGTGGAAAATGGTGAACTGGTGGTCGGGGTGGAGGATGTTCTCGTTGGGGATGATGTCCTCGACGTGGATGCCGTCCATCGACCAGCCGTGCGACTGCGCCACCGCTTTGAGTTCGACGCGCGTTTCGGCCAGGGTGATATAGATGACCGATTCGCCGCGGCGCACGCCTTCGTACAGGAACTGGAGGGCGAGCGTGGTCTTGCCTGTGCCGGGCTCGCCTTCGATCAGGAACAGGCGGTCGCTGGTGAGGCCGCCGCCGAGAATGGTGTCCAGTCCGGGGACGCCGGTTGAAAGAAAGCGGCTGGTGTCGCTGTTCTGAATTTCCATGGAGGGAATCTCCGTTTTTCTCATCGAAAATTTCGTAAATTACAACACTGTTTGAGAAATAGTACATGAATGCGGATCGGGTTGTAGTTCTGTACGGAAGCAAACGCCAGTAGGGTTGTAGAGAGGTAAGGCGTATTTCTGGGAGGAGTTTGAGGCAGCGCAAAGTGCGTGCGGGCGCATACGAGGGGGTACGATTTTGTGTCACAAAAACGCAAGATGCTCTGATATAATTCGCAGCTCGTCGGGGCGTAGCGCAGCCTGGTAGCGTACTTGCATGGGGTGCAAGGGGTCGAGTGTTCGAATCACTCCGTCCCGACCAATAGAATCAATGACTTAGCGAAAGCCGGCACATGCCGGCTTTTTGTTTTTCTGTTCCGTGCCTTACAGGTGCCTTAGATTTAAGGCGTGGCTTAGCAGATCGCTTCGGAGCTTCTTGGACTATCCAAAGGCATCTGCCGACGTTCACCCTGGCGCTTACACTATTTTTTCATTTTCTCTACTGCGCTTACACGGTGCGCTTCCCATGATCGCCGCACGGCCTTGAAATGTCGTTCCATCCGTTCGATCTCATCGCGCGCCTGTTTCTTGCTACCGTCAAAGAAAGCGACCGGAATTAGTGGGTCGCCTACGCCATTTTCAGCGAAGGGGATTTTCATCGCACGAAGTTGCTCACATTGCCGACGTGTGTTCTTGAACCCGGTCAGCATCACGATATCCTCGACGGAAAGAAGATGTTCGCTGCGTCTGATTGCTATCGGCTGGCGTTCCTCCTCGTCGTTCGGACCCATTGAATAGCGCTGAGGCCCCTCAAATGCGGGAAGATCTGGCTTTGGCATAGACTTGCCGGCCCGCAGATTGATCCAGTAGAACAAGGGTGGGAGCGGGATGCGCAACGCCTTACATGCTGCTTGAATCGTCTCAACGGGCACGCGCATGGACTTGGCGACTTCGCCAATGGGTCTAGCCCAGACTGCATCGTAGATTTTCTCCCGTTTCATCGCTGGTGCAACTCAGTTACGGAAGGCGAACGGGATGACTTTTTCCCTCAAGGTAGGTTCCAGGGTCTTTCGCCCCTCGATCGCGCTGCGAGGAACCACAGGGGCGCCTAACGCATTGACCCAAAACGGTATTCGCATAGTTCGGAGTTGCTCGATCTGCTTGCTCTTGGTCTTGCGGCCGGTAAGCACTGCCACTTCATCCTTCGTCAGGAACATATCACTCATTCAGCCTTTCCTCCTCTGTTCGAACGTTCACAGGCGAGCATATATGCGGCTGATCTGAGGATCGTCGGGATTGTAGTCCGGTCGCGGCCCTCGAAAGTTGTTCCCAGTCGCGGTGAGGTTTCTTATTTCGCTAACGCTAAGGATTTTCCAAGCTCCTTTGTCGTATACCAGGCCTCTATTTCCCTGTTGGTAACAGCGCAGTTTTTCCTCGCCATTTTTATCGGTGCCGTAGCAGTGCGGCTCAACGAGCCGAACCTTCTCGTTGTAGCGAAGTTCAAGTACCTGCTTGTTTTCAATGGCCAACTTGATAATCGAGTTCAACTTAGTTCTCCCTTGAAGCGCGCAGCGCTTTTCTCATGCGGATAGGGGGCAGCGGCTGACAACGGCCTACGGTTTGCGCCTAGGTATGGAATTCACGCCCTCCCAGTCTAGCTGCGGCTCTGGTCGGCGCATCTTTTTTGGGGTGTTCGCCCCGAAGCTTTCTTCAACGTGTAATCGCAAGATCGCAAGGCTGGCGTCTGGTCGCTCTCGGCACACAATGCCCATGAAGTTCAGAACCCGCTTCTGAGCCGCGCGTTGCGTTCGCCCAGTCAGCTCAACCACTTCTTCGTCCGTGAGAAACATGTTGGTCATCGATGCTCTCTTTCTCAGTCGGTCAGCTCATTCGCATGCATGGCTCAATCAGATCGGTTTGCCAGCCGCCTTGCGGGCCTTGGATGGCTGCTGAAAGCTCTCCGCCCACCGGACCACGTCGCGCGCTATGTACAGCGCTTGTGGTTTCGCTGTGCCGGGCAGTCTGACCGCCTTGGGGAAACTTGGTTGAACAACGATATCCCTGCGAACCGTGTCCGCTGATCGCTTGAGGTATGTTGCAATGTCGCTGGTGTCCCATAGATCTAGCGATCCTGGTACAACTAAGGCGACTCGTTTTCCCACCGAGCCCGCCACGGCTTCAGCAATGCGTGAAATGTCTTCGTCAGAAATATTGGCGGATTTACTCTGTGACTGTTCGATGCTCGGATTCTCGCGACTCCGTTCGGCCTTCGGGCCGTCCGATGCAACAGGGACTCGCGTAGCTTCCTCCCTGCATCGGTCGAGGTAGCTACCGACATCGCGCACATCGGCGATCACGTATTTCCCCTCCTTACGAGTCGGTATGGGGAATGTCCCGGCGCTCATCTTGTTGCGCACCGTCCCAATCTCGGCCCCGATTTCGTGACACACCTCATCCAGCCTCATCACGAGTCGCTCGTATTTCATAGCTAAGAAGATGTCGGCCCTCATCCTTTCAGCGCCCGCCTAGTTTGAGCAGGGTTTCGACCACGGATTCGAGCGTTTGCCTGTTCGTCGGGGCCGCAAGTTTTTCTGCAATCGCGGCAGCCTGCGCGTCGTTCGTGGTGCCCACGTTTGCGGGTTCAAGAGACTGCACCAAGCGAAAAACAATCTCGGCGTTCATGCTGCGGTTGTTTGCCTTTGCCTCTTCGGCAATCCGATCGCGCATACCGACTGGTAGTCGGACGACAAATTGATCTGCGGCCCTACTAGGCGGGGAAGTCTTCATACGTCGAGATGATACTAGCCATGTGATATCTTTCAATGATACGTACTTGCGATGATCGCACTTTGATAGTATATTAGGTTGACATACCGCATTCTTGAGAACCCACATGACGACCGCAATTGACCAAGCTACGTGCGCAAAAGAACAGTTCATTCTGCGATTTCCTGCGGGGATGCGCGCGCAGCTCAAAAATATCGCTGCCGCGAACCGTCGTTCTCTGAACGCCGAGCTCCTGCTGATGATTGAACGTGGCCTAGCGGTCGCATGTGCGCCGCAGAGTACTCTGCAACCCAAGCGCGGCAACGACGTATTAAATTTGAAGAAAGAGAATATGGCTTAAGCGAGCCGAAGGAACCTGAAATAAGAAAGGGCGCCCTGCAAGGCGCCCCTCTGTTCAGTGCAAACGCCCTGGCGTTACCAGGTGTTGTGGTCAAAGATGCTGAAGACATCTTTTGGCCTGTGAATCACATCGTCCATTTGAAAGAAGAACATGATCAACGAAGCCAATGTTAAAGCGAATCCCGGTAAAACGCAACATTTACTTGCTGACACCTCGTCGGCAGCTTGCGCGCTGCTCCAAACGCTTATGAACCTGGACCGCTACCTCGATGCCAGCGGATATGATGCGTCCCATCCTTGGCGCCTGGAAATTGGCGCTGCGGTCACGAGCGGCAAGCGGACCGACCAGGAGCACTCGCTCCGCGATGTGGCCATTGGTCGCGCTCGCGACGCTGTCGACATGGCCGCCATAGGTGCGAGCTTCATCAATGACAATATCCTGCCTGCGGTGTATGCGCTCGTGGAGCTCATCGAAATTCATGAGCTTGGGGACCAGGCCGACCGATATCGGCGTCCGCTTTTACCGCTTGCGAAATTAACGCGTCAATTGGCCGAGGAAGCGGCCGGCGGTCTTGAGTCTGAAGAGCGTGCGATGCAGGCAAAGCTGGTAGCGGTAGAAGGAGGCCAGGCATGAGATCCACTACAGTTGTCGAACAGGCTGTCGACGTTGACACCGTCCAACAGCACGGACATGAGCTCGGTATTTTGATGGATGCCATACTGGATGCTCTCGATGGACTGGTGTGTCCTGATCGGAATACGTCCAAAATCCACGACAAGGTTAGCTATTTTGTGCGATGTGCAGCGGGCCACGCTCGAGCTCTTGCTCAGTTTGGAGCGCA
Organism: Massilia genomosp. 1; assembly: GCF_011682185.1. NCBI lineage: Bacteria > Pseudomonadati > Pseudomonadota > Betaproteobacteria > Burkholderiales > Oxalobacteraceae > Massilia > Massilia genomosp. 1. Next base: position 38,861 of record NZ_WHJF01000020.1, on the reverse strand, counting down.
GACTGAAGAGTCAGGATCGTCACCGAAGGGGGAAGAGGCATGAATGCTCGCGTCCCCAATCCTCACTTTAACTTCGTTGAGCGCGCACCTTACGAGCTGGGTTACCTCTTGAACAAATTGCCGGCCGACTTTTCGTCCCGTTCGAAATTGACTGACGACGAGCGTTTGATCGCCGAGGCGGCCAGCACGCATGCCTCCAATGCAAATTCCGAATTGATGAACGGTCTTGAGGCGTTGGGCCAGGTCATCGCCCACGCTGCGCTGAACCCCGACAGGGGCGGCCTCGACAAGCATCAGATGATGAGCTTGGGCGCTCTGATCAAGCACATGGCGGTCGAGGCGCAATTTCTTCAGGAGCTTGACTTCCGGTTGAGCGAGGCGCTTGGCGCTGACAGCCCGGCCGGCTTTGATTCCCCAGCCATGCCGAACTCCTTCGGAGGTGCAGCATGAGCGAACTGACAAAGCGTTCAGGCCAGCTGGCGGCAGTGGGCGCGATTAATGCAGTCAACCTGACCCCAGATGAAAGGCTGATGCTGGCGACGTATCGCGCCCCTAATATTGAGCTCCAAGGCTTTTGTTTAGACGTAACGGTATCAATGAAGGAGGCAAGCAGTCCACGCCACGTTCGGCCGACACTGAAAGTCATCACCGGGGGTGCGACATGAACAAAAAGTTTCAGCAGTCTGATTCGATGAAGCATCTCGATGCCGCATGTGATAAGACCTCTGCGGCGTTAGCGATCATCGACTGTGTTCGCGTTCTTTGTTCGCTTGAGCGCGCACCGGAGGGGCGAGGCGAAGGTCTGACGACCGGTCATGGCTTTGCCGCTGGCGATACCACGCGTGACGTTAGCATGGCGCTCGCGCTCTACCATGCAATGGGGCTGGTGCAGGATGTGGGAAATGCCGCAGAGTCAGCGTTTCGACAACTCATGGAGACTCGGCGCGCGTCTTAGGCCCAGTGTCGTAAAATGTTTCCGCCAGCCCTAGGCTGATCCCCGAAATCCGCTCCCTGGCGGGCTGGGCTGGCATCGTATTCCAGGGGTAATAGACAGGAACGTTCATGATTCGCAATTTTATCGCAACTCGGCCGAAGTCCGAAGGCGCCTATAAAGGAAGATGGGACACGATCAGAAGGAGACGGGACACGATTTCCGATTTGTGCGATTCGCTTAGGGTGGCGATAGAAGAGCAGGCCGTTAGATTCGGTTTTGACTTAAGCGATGACGACGTGTGTGCCGAGCTGATCGATTGCGGCTGTGGGGATTTTGCTGGAGACACGGTTCCTGAAATGTGGGCGAAGCGTTTCCTGTCGATCGCATACGTAAGCCACATGAGAGCTTGGGACAACCAAGACGCCGAAGAAAGTATTGAAGACTTGTGTTTAGGAAACTGGGTGATCGGCCTGTTGGGCAGTTTCAGTAAACGAGATTTCGAACCGCATGTGTGCCCCGATTGCATCATTCAGTCTTACAAGTCAAGCGTCGCTCGCTCTGGGGGGGAGGGGCGCTCAGCCAAGTTAAAGATCCTCGAAAAGGAGACGATACGGTTGTACCTGGCTGGCGCCTGGAAAAGTGTGCCCTTAGCTGCGCAAGAAATCACTCCGCAGATTGTGAAATTCTCCTCGAAAGGAAACGGCGACCTAGCGGCGACGACAACCAAGCCGCTCGAGTGGATCCGCGAATTCAAGCAAAGTCAAAAAGTATCCGCAGCTAAGCACGCCCCACCTTCTTCTAAGTCTGACCTATAGCGTGCGCTGCTCCCCCTCGCGACGGGCAGCTTACCTTACGCCATCATTCTCTCACCGCCTCAATCAGACTCAAATGGATTGCGATTATTATGAAAATTTACGAAAGACTGCACTGGGGCGTAGGTTGTTGTGATAGCTGCGACAGTTAAGTGAGCAAAGCGTGAACCACTGTATATTTGTACAGAAATAATCGGGCGTGTCTGTGGAATACTCTGCTCCAAGACAGTACAATTAGGGTCGCTGACAGGGCTCGCATGAGAAGCCGCTGAGAAATAAATGTGAAAGAAAATACTAGGTGCGCATCTGAGGGTTCCCGCCCCCAGTTGCGCAGTGTTCTCAACCAAGAGTCGAAAACGGTTTGTCAGTCGCTAGAAAGACCGGGCTATTATTACATGCGTGATATGGCGCTGTATAGGAATCCCTAACGTGTTGTTGCACTTGCGCAGACGGTAGCGGACATAGCTAGACTCTTGCAACCAAAGAAAGTTGCAAATATGTCTATCAAAAACACGTCGTATCAATTAACGGAGCCTGTACGCCATCTTCCGGAAACCGGGTTCCTTAAACTTTCCCAGATCCTTGGCAACCCTAAGGCAGTTCCGCCTGTGCCGCCGATTATTCCAGTGTGCAAAGCAACTTGGTATGCCGGCCAAAAGACTGGCCGCTACCCGTCGCCTGTGCGCATTGGTGATGGTAGAGGCTCGTTCTACAAAGTCGAAGCAATCCGCGCTTTGATCGCCTCAGTCTAAGAGGCCACCATGAACATCACAACAGCCGCCGGCTTTCAGCCGGCAGCGGGGACTCTGCACGCCTCCGCTTTGCAGCCTAGCGCCCCGACCATGTCCAGCATCGAACTGGTCGAGCTAATTAATTCGGTCCGCGACCTGGATCGTGCCGAGCTCCGCCACGATAACTTCATGGCGAAGATCGAAAAGCATCCAGGGATCGACGCCCTGAAATTTAAGGGCGTCTACACCGGGGGTAATGGTCAGCAGCGCCCGTGCTACTACCTGCCTAAGCGTGAAGCCGAACTAATGGTCATGAGCGAATCGCTTGAAGTCCAGACCAAGGTGTATGACCGCCTGACCCAGCTTGAGGCGAGCGTCGCGGACCCGATGGCGAGCCTGTCGCCGGAACACCGCGCGTTGGTGGCCCTGCTGTTCGAAAGCTCAGCCATTAAGGCGCAACAGGCCGCTCACGCTGCTGAACTCGCCGCTCAGGCAGAGAGTATCAAGCGCATCGAAGCTAATCAAGTCGCCGCAGTTGCCAGCGTGCAGTCGTTCACGGCGCTCGGCTACTCCCTGTATCGAGACCTGGGCCTGAGCAAGATCGAGCTGGGCAAGCTGGGTAAAAAGGCGTCAGCGATCAGCAAGGCGCGCGGCTTGACGATTGATCAGGTAGGCGATGGCCGGTATGGCCGCGTCGGTTCATATCACATCAGCGTGCTCGACGATGCGCTGATCGAAATTTCTAAGTAAGGAGCAAGCAATGAATCTCCAGCAACTCCTACAAACGAAGTTCGAACAGCGCATCTACGGCTCGCTCAAGGTCGGAGACCTGTGCATTTGGCAGAACCTTACCGGCGACGATGCGCATCTCAACGGTACCGAGACGACGATCATTCAGATCAACGAGACCGTGATGGCCCGCGCACCGTACCTGACCGATACGCGGCTCGACGGCATGCGTTGCTGCGGCGAGCCGCACGAACTGCGCAAGAAGGCGCTGCCGGCGCGCGAGGTCGATGCCTTGGTGGCCTGGTCGGATTGTCCCTGGCAGCCGGGTGAGCCGGCAGCGTCGAGCGTATTTGCCGTGTCGATCAACTTTACGGAGGGCAGCCATGCATAAGGAAATGAGAGTGGTCATGGACATTTGCGCAGCCTCGCGCGCGGCCGGCCTGGTGGCGCGTCCCGACATTGCCAAGTGCCATGGCTCGATTGGTGACCTGACGCCCAAGTGCATCAGCTGCGTTCGCATCCTGGCGCCGGAGGGAGTGGGGCAGCAGTACGCCGACCCAACGATCACCGGCGATATATGCAGCCAGTACGCGAGCCTGGAGCGTTACGGCCACCTGTTTGTGGTTGCGCCGGCGCCTCACGACGAATGTGCAGCGGGCATGACGGAAAAGGGCGCAGCAACTGTATGACTGCCTCGCCGCAAACCGAGGATGGCTATCTGATGATCGCCAACGAATTAATGGAGGCCATCCTGGGCTTCGGATTTTCGTTGCGCGAGCAGTCGGTGCTGTTCACGATCATCCGCAAAACCTACGGTTTCCGTAAGAAGGAGGACGACATCTCGGCGTCGCAGATCGGCGACATGTGCAATGTCGCGCGCCAGCACGTCACGTCAACATTGAACTTGCTGGCGGTACGCAGGGTGATCACTAAACGCCCTGGTCGATTCGGTTCGATCATCGGCGTTCAAAAGGATCATCGGAAGTGGGTGACGATGCAGCACATGAGGTCGGCGGCAGCTAGTCCTGATTTGGGACAGGTCGATTATTTGGAAGACGGCGAAAACCGTGATTCAGTAGTCCCGAATCAGGACACCTGTCCCGAATTGGGACATGTCCCGAATCAGGACGTTGCTAGTCCCAATTCGGGACACTTGCTAGTCCCAATTCGGGACACACAAAAGACAACCTCAAAAGACAACCAACAAAAGAAAAGATCTTGCGCTCCGCAAGCGGAACGCGAATCCGAAAGCAGGACCTCAGCAGGCCGACAAGGCCGGGCCACGACAGGTTCGAGCGACGATTTGCAAAACCGCTTTGCACGGTTCTACGCAGCCTACCCCCGCAAGAAGTCGCGGAAAGCGGCCGAGAAGGCGTTTGCCAAGCTCAACCCCGACGAGCAGCTCCTGGCGGACATCCTGTCCAGCCTCGAGCGGGCCATGACATCGGGCGAGTGGACAGACCCGCAGTTCATCCCGTACCCGGCGAGCTGGCTGGGCGCCGAGGGCTGGCGTGACGAGATCCAGGTCGAATACTCGGCCTGCGAGCAGGCTGTCATCGGTTTTTTCAACGATGCGCTTGGCGAGCAGCTCGGCGTGGTGCCCATGGCCCCGTTTGTCGGCGCCCGCGCTGCGGCGATTCGGAGCTTCGTGACGTTTTCTCAAAAGCCAGGATTCACAGAGCGCTACTTCCCGTGGGTGCGCGACAACACGAGCCTGCCGCCTGGCGTCGGATTCGATTTTCTCATCAGCCGCAAGGGCTTTAGCAATGCCACAAGCGGCCAGCACGAACGGAAGGCAAAATGAACGACCACCACATCCAAGCGACCGCGCCACAGTCGATCGAATCCGAACAGGCAGTGCTCGGCGCCCTGCTGCGCAGCAATGACGCCATCGACCGCATCGGCGATTTGCAGGACAAGCATTTCTACCGTGAAGATCACAAGGCTATCTTCGGCGAGGTCAAAAAACTGATTTCGAAGGGGCAGCCTGCGGACGTGATGACCGTCTGGGCCGCGTTAGAAGGCCGTGGCGGGCCGATCACCGATGGGTTGGCTCCGTACCTCAACCGGATCGCACAAAGCGTTCCTAGCGCCGCTAATGTGGCTCAGTACGCCAAGACGGTCGTCGACCGCTCGGCACTACGCGGCGCATTGTGGGTGGCGGACCAGATCACGGACCTGGCGTACCACCCCAAGGGGCGGAGCGTTGACCAGGTGCTCGACCAGATGCAAACGATGGTTTCAACCCTGGCCGAACGGCGCGTACGCAATGAGCCGCGCATGATCAGTGCGGTGCTGCTCGACTTCATCGAGGGTGTGTCGCAGCGTGCCGAGGGCTTGGAAAGTGCGATGTCGACCGGCATCCCAGCGATGGACCAAATGATGAACGGCGGCCTGCGTCCCGGTCAGCTGATTATCGTCGCCGGACGCCCGTCGATGGGTAAGACGGCGCTGTCGGCCGACATCGGGCTGGCGCTTGCAGAGCAACAGAGCGTGCTGATGTTCTCTCTTGAAATGGGTAGCCAGGAGATCGCCGGCCGCGCGCTGTCCAATCGCGGACGTGTGGCGCTATCCAAGGTGATGGGGCGAATAGACGCGAACGATAAATTGGCCTGGGATGGTGTCACAGCCGGCTGCATGCGACTGGATGAACTGCGCTTTGCCATTGACGATACCGCCGCCATCACGCTGCTGGAGTTGCGGATGAAGGCCAAGGCATGGAAGCGCCGCCACGGGCTCGACGTGATTATCGTCGACTACATTGGCCTAATGACCGGTGGGGAGGGCGACAAGCGCAGCGACCAGATTGGCTCGTACTCGCGCGGCCTCAAGGCATTAGCCAAAGACCTGGGCGTCGCAGTGATCGCGCTGGCGCAGCTGAATCGGAAGTCGGAGGACCGACCTGATGCTCGGCCAATTCTTTCGGATCTACGCGACTCCGGCGAGATTGAACAGGATGCTGATGTCGTGATGTTTGTGCACCGGCCGGAGATGCGCAATCCGGAGAACAGCGATTTGCGCGGCTACGCTGAGGTGATGATTCGCAAACAGCGGAGCGGCGCGCTGGGCGACATTCCCATGCTTTTCGACGGGCCAACGTGCAGGTTCGCGCCATGGAGTGGCGCGCCGCCATCTGCGACAACGACATCGACACGCAGATCGAAGTTCGATGGATGAGGCCATGCACGTTTGCCAACACTGCGCCTTTAGGGAAAAAATGATCCAGTACATCAACAATGAAATTATCCAAGACCGGAGAGCAAAATGAGCCAAGTAAATCAGGTAGCGCACAAAAAGCACGACGGCGAAAAGCCAGCGGTTTCGCTCAAGGTCATGAAAGAGCGCGGCATGCCGGGCGTGTCGACCGTAAAAAGCTGGGGCGTTGATCCGCGCCTGGTGCAGTTCGAACCTGGGTTCAATCGCCCGATCAACCGCGAGCATGTCGAGTCGATCAAGGCTTCGCTGCGGGCCGGGCAGGAGCTCGACGATATCAAGGTCCGGATCGAAGACGGCAACATCATCGCGGTCGACGGACACCACCGGGTTGCCGCCGCAGTCGAATGGCTGGCCGAGCCCGGCGTCCGCGAGCCCGAGGGCGGTTTCCAACTGGGCGCGAAGCAGTTCCGTGGCGGCGATGCAGAGCGCGTCATCCACCTGATCACCAGCTCGCAGGGCCTGGGTCTGACGCCGTTGGAACGATCGGCCCAGTATCGCAAGCTTGTCGGCTGGGGGTGGACGTCATCCGCGATCGCGGACGCGGTCGGGCGCTCAGTGCAGAACGTTAGCGACGCCCTGGTGCTGGCCGACGCAAATAGCGACGTAAAGCTGGCCGTCACTGAGAAGCAGATCAGCGCGAGCAACGCGGCCAAGATCGTGCGCCAGAGCGGCGGGCGCGCCGGCGCCGTCATCGCTGAGCACGTCGAGGCCGCGCGTCTCCAGGGAAAGGCCAAGGCGACCGCGAAGCAAATAGCCGGGAACACGCCAAAAGACCTGGTCGCAGCGATCCGGCGCGAGATCGAAAGTGGCGGGACATTCCGCGCCGAGGAAGTCTGCCCGACGTTTGCGGACTTGATCACCTACCTGCGCGGAACTGCTGCTGGCCGCCCTCACGCTGAACAAGGAACAGAATGATCGAGTACATCAACAAACGAATGATCGAGTGGTCAACCTGGTGCAAACGCCGTGAAGATGGCGGCATGGGCTACCCATCGAAGTCGAATTATTGCAGCCTGGTCCAGATCCACGGCGCCAGCGGTGCTGGTCCGATCACCGAGGCTGCGGCCGCGCTGGAGATCGAGAGCATCATCATCTCTATCCGCAAGGCGAACCCGGCACAGTACGAGGTGGCCAAGTGGTTTTACCTGGCCGGCAATTTCACCATCAAGCGCATCGCACAGGAGTTGAAATGCGGCGAGTCGACCGTCTATAACCGCCTGCATGTATTGCACTTGACGGTGATGGATGGCCTGCACGATATCGAGATCGAGGCGCAGGACCGCGCCGAAGAGGCCAGGGCGGTGCAACGATTTAATCCACTTGCCAAATTGGAGGGTTAGGGTTATATTGTGCTACGCTTGCTCATCTGTACGTAGATGACATGGAAGAAAGCCAGCCTCCTCACGGATCGCTGGCTTTTGCATTTGGAGCCCTAGCATTTACGATACACTTGCCTTTCCTTAATGATGGAAGGCTGACATGAATGATTATGCTGAAATGAGGCATGCTCTGAGCGAAAACGCAAAGAAACTCGCACAGCGAGATCGAGATTTGCGTTCGCTCGGGCCAGAACTTGTTAGCAGGGTATCTGCACTGCTTAATGCCCCTGACTCATATATACAATTTGGGTATAGTGATGTTGCCACTCCGTTTTCCGAGAATGACATGAAAATCGAAGGTAGTGGGGCGACGTTTACGGTTCGTGCCTTCTTCCCTCTCGATAACGATGATCGTTTGGAGTTGCCGGTCGGCATTCAATCAAAGTTAGTAAATGGCTATTTCGATGTGAGGGTGTCGGGTTACAGCGAGGTTCGTATGATGTACCAACCTGATTTCGACATGGCTACCCTCGATGTTATTGCCGAACATGTGTGCGCGGCTCTTCGAGCAAAAGTGCACGGGATTCTTGTTAAGAATAAGTAGTTTATCGTCTCTTGTGTGAGTAATAGCACGTTGATTCCCGCACCGAAAGGTAGCGGGGCTTTATGTTATTCGACTTTATCCATAATTCTGTTGTCTTTTAGGCATATAGTTAATCTCCGTTTAAACATGAGAGAGCGATATGTCAGAGATCAAAAAAGGGATGGTTGTGCGGCTGAAGAGTGGCGGACCGAAGATGTCAGTCGTGCGAATCTCAGATTATAGTGAAGATGGCGGCCCTGAAGAAGGCGCGGTGTGCTCTTGGTTCGATGAGAAAAACAAGCACGAAGAGAAGCTCTTCGATGCAACGATCCTGGAAGAAGTTATTGAGCGCCCTGGTCCGCTGACCGTCACTCGCGCATAAATATCAGGTCTACTGCAAAGCGCCGCCTTCGGGCGGTTTTTTATTGGGCGAACGAATTATGAATCAACAAGCTTTCGGCGTCGACCAACTGGTTGTGTGTTACTCGCCGCCCAATTTGCGTTCCGTTATGCCTGGAAATAAGGTGATGCTGCGCTCTGGCGGGCCTGAGATGACAGTATGCGACACCAGCGTCCACGGCCAAGCAGTGTGCCAGTGGACGGGTGACGATGGACTGGTAACTAGGGCGTTCGATCTTGAATGCCTAACATGTTACGGAGCCCGCTGAGCGGGATGCGGCATCGCACTTTGCCAACAATGCGATTGCTTACACCGCAAGGCCACCATGACGCATACCACCAAGCCCGACAAGCGCAAGGTGCGCGCCTCCATGGACCAGCGCACACACGCTGAACACGAGCCGCCGCCCACGCCCGACGAGATACGCCGGCAACTGGGATGGGCGCTGATCCCGCACAACAACGAGCCGGAAGCCGAGCCATGACGAACACGACGACCATCAGCATCAAGGTGCATAAGGCATGGTGGCTGATGCCGTACCTGGGCGCGCTCGCACTGTTCCACACGCTCACCCGCACCGAACCGAACTGGGCGCAGATCAAGCGCCTGATCAACAAGGGCGTCACGGTCACGCCTGTGCGCTGACTTTTGTGCGCGCCATCGCACTCCAGCGGCGCGACTCGCAATAGCGGGTGCAGTCACCGATGAACCATGGCTACGGTCTCCCTCTGCATAGTATCGCAGGCAATCGCGTAGAGCAGGCGGTGGCACTTCCATCAACCACCGAAGGGATAGACCATGAGACTCGCAGCCGACCCGCAGCACCCCGATTACAACGCCACCATGCTGCCGGGCAATGTGTACCTGAACGGCGAATGGTTGGCCCACTGCATCTTTGCGGATGAGGATTCCGGCGAGGCCGTCTGCGCCGCGCTGAACAGTGACGGCAGCATCTACCTGGTTGACGACGAGTTTGCTACCGAGGTGAAGTGCGGGCACATTCGCATCGAGAGGCGGACCACACCCGGCGCTGCGGGCTTCGATGCATGGATGCGTGAGCGCACCGGGGCAGCACACGCCGCATACATGGCGCACCACAGCGCCGGCGGACGCGTGTACCTGTGAAGCTGCAAACCCTCAAGTCTCGCGTCCGCATGGCCGGATCAACTGCCAGCACCGCACCGGTTGTCAACGCGGGTTCCTGGCGCACCACCAAGCAGACCAGCACCCAGCGCGGCTACGGCTACAAGTGGCAGCAGGCGCGCATCGGCTACCTGGCCAAGCATCCGTACTGCGTGATGTGCCTGGCTGCCGCTGGGGTGAGCGAACAAGGTATCGAAGAGATCACGCTTGCCTGCCTCACCAAGGGCATGGCTCTGCCCCGCGCCACTGTAGTCGATCACAAGGTACCGCACAGGGGCGACATGACATTGTTCTGGGACTCGACTAAGTGGCAGGCGCTGTGCAAGCCCTGCCATGACTCGCACGCCCAGCGCCGCGACAAGGCAATCACATAAGGATGGGCAAGCAGGAAGCATCGCAGGGTGGGGGTAGGTAAAAGTGTAGAGCCTTCACGAACCTAGACCGCACTCCTTCCCACGCACAGAATTTTTCACCCTATTCACCAGGAATCATCAAGATGGCCGGAGCAAAAGGCAAGAGCGGCGGTGCACGGGAAGGTGCCGGGCGCAAACCAAACCCGCAAAATCCCAACTCGCATAAGACGGCGCCGGTCCGAATCTCCAGCGTTGATGAGGAAACATTCGTCTACGTTATCTATGAATCGGACGACCCCAGTGTCAGCAAGGTTGGGGTTGCAACTGATGTTGTAAAGCGGCTTGGGACAATGCAGATTGGAAGTTGGCGAATTCTCCGGGTTGGCCATGCTGTTGCATTGCCATCAAAAAGCGCGGCTCACGCGATTGAGCGCCAAGTCCACCAAGCATTGTCAGCCCTTCATGTAAGAGGTGAGTGGTTTCGCACCTCTCCAGACCGTGCGGCCTTTGAGGTTGATCTGGCAGTTTCACAACTGCGGGCAGCATTCAATGCCGCAGCCAAATTAGGCGAACCGCATAATGCCAGCTAAAGAAGAAGGCAAAGGCACTTGGGGCGGTGCCCGTAAAAATACAGGCGGCGCCCGGCCGGGTGCTGGCCGTAAGCCGAATCCCAAGCCGGAAGCAACCCCGATCCCTTCGCATATCGCCCAGGTGATTGACGGGCAGCCGCTCGACCCGCGCCCGGCGCTGGAGCAAGTAGCACTCGGCCTGCTCGAAGTAACGCCGCAGCAGTACAAGGCGCTCACCGCGCTGTTGCCCTATGTGCATTGCAAGAAGGGCGAGGGCGGCAAGAAGGACCAGAAACAGGATGCGGCAAAAGTTGCAGCACAAGGCAAGTTCGGTGCCCCGCCAGCGCCGCCGCGTCTCGTTGCGAATAATTCAAAATGACCGACTGGACTACAGCCCTCCCGGATTGGGAGCAGCGCATTGTCGCCGGCACGTCATTGGTCCAGGTCGCGCCGCTGTTCCCGGCCGAGGCCGAGGCCGCGCTGGCGCAGTTCGGCGACCTGCGCATGATGGACGCCGCAGGCAGCCCGCTCATGTGCGAAGTCGTCCGCCCCTGGGTAACTGACTTCGTCGGCAGCATCTTCGGTTCCTACGATCCAACGACTGGCCGCCGCTTGATATCCGAGTTCATGCTGTTGATCAGCAAGAAGAACGGCAAGTCGACGATTGCGGCCGGGATCATGCTCACGGCGCTGATCCGGAACTGGCGCCCGTCTGGCGAATTCATCATCCTGGCACCGACCAAGGAGATTGCTGACAACTCGTATTTGCCGATCCGCGACATGATCAACAATGACGACGAGCTCAAGGCGATCTTCCAGGTGCAAGACCATCTGCGGACGGTGACGCACCGCGAGATGAGGTCGACGCTGAAAGTGGTGGCGGCGGACAGCGACACTGTGTCAGGTAAGAAGGCGATCGGCGTGTTTGTCGACGAGCTCTGGCTGTTCGGCAAGCGGCCAGGTGCTGAGGCGATGCTCCGCGAGGCAACTGGCGGACTGGCTTCCCGGCCAGAGGGGTTCCTGATCTGGGCCACGACCCAATCTGACGATCCACCGGCCGGTGTTTTTCGCTCCAAGCTGCTTTACGCGCGCGGCGTGCGCGACGGTCGCATCGAGGACAAGAAGTTTTTGCCCGTCCTGTATGAGTTTCCCGAGGCGATGCTAAAGGCGGACGCGCACCGCGACCCGGCGAACGCGTACATCACCAACCCAAATATGGGATTGTCGGTTGACGAGGAATTTATCGAGCGCGGCTACAAACAGGCGCTGGAGGACGGTGAGGAATCGTTCCGTGGATTCCTGGCCAAGCACCTGAATGTCGAGATCGGATTGGCACTACGTTCTGATCGGTGGACCGGGGCGGAATTTTGGGAGCGCCAAGCCGTTCCCGCTTTCTCGCTCGATGAACTGATTGCTCGCTCCGATGTGATCACGGCCGGCATCGATGGCGGCGGGCTGGACGACATGCTCGGGCTGTCGATTGTTGGGAGAGAGCGTCATACGGGGCGCTGGATGTCGTGGGCGCGCGCATGGGTCCATCCGGTGGCACTGGAGCGCCGAAAGGCCGAGGCAGCACGCTACAAGGACTTCGAAAAGCACGGCGACCTGGTCATTATCGAGTCGCTTCCTGGCGATGTGGCCCAGGTCGCGGCAGTCGTGGCGCACGTCTTTGCATCTGGCCTTCTGGCTTCTGTCGGGCTCGACCCCGAGAAGACCCACAAGATCATGTTCCAGGCGCTGATCGATGCCGACGTCCCGGAAGACATTATTTTCGGCATATCCCAGGGGTGGAAGCTGGTTGGCGCCATCACGCTCGCAGAACGGAAGCTTGCAGAGGGAACGCTGATTCACGGCGGCCAGGCGCTCATGACCTGGTGCATAGGAAATGCGAAGGTCGAGCCGCGCGGCAATGCGGCACTGATCACGAAACAGGCATCGGGCACAGCGAAGATCGACCCGCTGATGGCCATGCTTAACGCCATCTCGCTCATGGCTCAAAACCCGAGCAGCAGCGAGATTGACCAAGGATTTGTTTCTCTCTGATGAAAAACCCAATCAAAATGCTGGCGGCCATGTTCGGCGCCGGGACGGCTGCGAGCTCGTCGGCGGTGCAAAACGTCGTGTCGGTGGTCAGCAGTAGCGACCCTCAGGTGATCGCCACTCTGGGGGGCGCACCTGCAGCGTCCGGATTCGCCGTGACGCCCGAGTCGGCAATGCGCGTTTCGGCTGTGTTCGCCGGCGTGCGCCTCCTTGCCGGCACGCTGGCGTCGATTCCCATCTCGATCTATCGGGAAGTGGACGGCGCACGCGAGAGTATCCAGCCCGACCTATGGTGGCTGCTGAACGAACAACCGATCGGGAACTGGACGGCCGCCGCAATGTGGAACTGGGTGATGCAGAGTCGGATGCTGCGCGGCGATGGATATGTGGAAATCGTCCGCGCTGGCGTCACTATCAAGGCCCTGCGCCCGCACCATCCCGACCGCGTGTCCGTGAAAAAGCACGGTGATTTTCTGATCTATACCGTCTGCGACGAAGAGGGCCGCGTATATGCGGTGCATCAGGACGACATGCTGCATTTCACCGGCTTCGGCTTCAACGGTACGCGCAGCATGTCGGCAATCCAGTGGGGCGCATTCCAGTCAATTGGCGTTGCGCTGGCGGCGGATACCTTTTCCGGAAACTTTTTCGCCAACGGGGCGGCGCCGAAGCACGTCATCAAGTCGCCGGGCCGGATGAATCCCGACCAGGTCGATCAGCTGCGCGACGAATACAAGAAGAAGTACGCCGGCGCGAGCAATGCCGGCGCGCCTATGGTGCTTACCCAGGGCCTGGAGATGCAGGAAATGAGCATGACAGCCGGTGACGCCCAACTGCTGGAGTCGCGCAAGTTTCAGGTGATTGATATCGCCCGCGCGCTGGGCGTGCCGCCGCACATGATCGGCGCGCAGGAAACTACCAGCTCGTGGGGCAGCGGCGTACAGCAACAAACGCTGGGCTTCATCAAGTTCTCGATGCAGCATCACCTCGATGTCATCCGCCAGGAGCTGAACCGGAAGCTGTTCCGGCGCGCGTCCCCGTTTGTAGAGCACCGCATGGAATCGCTCCTGTCCGGCGATTCGAAGGCTGAAGGCGAGTACATGCGCCAGTGCGTCGGCGGATCGCAAGGCCCAGGCTGGATGACCCTGAACGAAGTACGACGCATCAAGAACCTGCCACCGGTAGCCGGCGGCAACACCCTGTACCGCCCCGACAAGCCGGCAGCACCGGTAGACGAACCCGAGGAAGAAGATGAAAAAGTTAGTGCAACTGATCCGGAATAACGCAACGCGCGCGCCGGGCCCGATCCGCTCGGAGACCGAGCCGGAAACGCTGTTTCTATACGACGTGATCGACCCATATTGGGGCGTCAGCGCGTCAGCGTTCAACAAGGAACTCGCCGGCCTGCACGGCAAGAAGGTCACCTTGCGAGTGAATTCGCCAGGTGGTGATGTGTTCGACGGCCGCGCGATGGCGGCTGCCATTGCGCAGCACGGGAACGTTCACGCTGTGATCGAGGGCCTGGCCGCCAGCGCCGCCACCTATGTGACGGCCGCATGCGCCAGCGTGGCGATCGCCGCCGGCAGCTTCTACATGATCCATAACGCATGGACGATGGTTTACGGGAACAAGGACGATCTGACCGAGACCGCTGCGCTGCTGGGGAAAATCGACGAGTCCATCGTAGCCGATTACATGCGCAAGACCGGAAAGTCGACCGAAGAAATTGTCGCATGGATGAGTGCCGAAACCTGGTTCACGGCAGACGAGGCTGTGACAAACGGCTTCGTCGACGCCGTGGTCGACAACGCCAAGGTCGAAAACAGGTGGAACCTGTCCGCGTACGCCAACGCGCCGCAAATTGAACCAGACAAGGACACCGCCCCGGATTGGGAGGCTGTCCGCCAACGCAACATGAACCGCTTGCGTTTGCACGAAATCGGATAACGCGCTCGCGCAATCCTGAGACCGGCCGCCTTTGCGCGGCTATTTTTACGCCCCATCACCGAAGGAATACGATGAAATCGATTCAAGCATTGCGCGAGCAACGTCAGCAGCTCGCGAAAGAAGCACGCAACCAGATGAGCCAGAAAGGCGATCGCGTCTGGACGAAAGAAGACCAGGCCGAGTTCGACACGCGCAGCGACAAGATCGAAGCGCTCGAAACCGAAATTTCGAACATCGAGAAGGTCATGGCACTCGATATCGAAGACCACAACCGCGACGTCGAGCATTTCCGCACCAACCCCGGCGCCCGCGCCGAGAACAACAAGTCGCGCGCCCTGTTCGCTAAGCTGCTGCGCGACGGTCCGCAGGCAATGTCGAGCGAAGAGATGAAGGAAATCCGCAATACGATGTCCGTCGGCACGCCGGCGCAGGGCGGCTATACGGTCCAGACCGATGTGGCCACGGAACTGATCGACTCGCTGAAAGCGTACGGCGGCATGCGCGGCGTTGCGTCGAGCATCACCACCTCCCAAGGTAATCCATTGAGCTACCCAACGTCCGATGGCACCTTGGAAGAGGGCGAATGGGTACCAGAAAACACTGGGGCATCAAACGCCGATCCAAGCTTCGGCACCGCCAGCCTGGCCGCCAACAAAGCCAGTTCCAAGATCATCACCATTCCTATGGAACTGCTGCAGGACAGTTCGATCGACATCATCGCGATGGTCGTCAAGCGCATCAACGACCGGATCGGCCGCACCATGAACAAGGGCTTCACCAGCGGCTCCGGTACCGGCCAGCCGACGGGATTCACGACTGTTGCCCCGATCGGAAAAATCGGCGCCACTGGCCAGACCGTTCTCGTGGGCTACGACGACCTGGTTGACCTGCAGGAGTCCATCGACGCTGCCTACCAGGGCGCCGGCACTTGCCGCTTCATGATGCATCAGCAGACTCGCAAGATGGTCCGCAAGATCAAGGACCAAGCCGGCCGCCCGATCTGGGCCGAGTCGTATGAAGCCGGCATCAAAACCGGCACGCCGGCGCAGCTGTTGGGTGAAGACGTCGCGATCAATAACGACATGGCGCAACCAGGCGCCAACGCCAAGACGATCGGTTACGGCGACTTCTCGAAATACATGATCCGCGATGTGCTGGACCTGGTGATGTTCCGCTTTGAAGACTCGGTCTACACCAGCAAAGGCCAGGTGGGTTTTCTGGCCTGGGCGCGCGCGGGCGGCAATCTGCTCGACCTGAATGCCATCAAGGTCTATCAGCATTCCGCAACCTAAACCACTGGCGCCCCGAGCCGCAATACGTGCTCGGGGCAAATGGAGAACCCAATGTCTAAAAAAACGAATGTCGAACCTCTACTGGACACGGCGGCACCACTGCCAGCACCGGAATTAGTACGCGTGCGCGTGCTGGCCCTGTGCGAGCACGGCAACTGCAATGACGTCGTAGAGATCGACGCCGCACTGGTCACCGAGCTGGAAGGCGTTGTCGACGCCGATCCTGCTGCCGTCGCGTACGCCGAATCCCTCAAGAAAGCCTGATCCATGACTATTCGCCTTCTTTGCGCACACGCTGGCTATCCCGCCAACGCTATCGTTGTTTTGGGGTCTGGCACCGAGGCCGGATTGGTGGCCGCAAAGATGGCGACCACCGACCTTGCCGGCGGTATCCCATACGTTCCGGCGCCGACTGTAGCGCCAGTTGCCACGGCCGTGACGCTCGACGTCAACGGTCGCGCCAAGCGCTTCTCGATGGGCAGCATCAAAGGCGCTGCGAAGTGGTTTGGCGGTGCCATCGCGGGCGTGACCTTCGGCGGGCCTGTGACGGCCGCCTCCGGATATCGCGCTACCTACGGCCTGACCTGCGTTGCCGAAGCGCCGTTCTACGCGGTGCAGCTGGTCTATGTGAATTTGACCAACAACGCCATCACCGGTCTGCGCGCGATCGCCGGCGTAACCGAAACGATCGCCACGAATGTGCAGGCCAATTTCTGCAAGCCGGTGATCAATGGTGCCACGCACGGCGTGATGGCCCCGGCTGGCAGCATCAACGGATTTTTCCCGCTGACCTGGGGTGGCGCCGCGACGGCAACCGTTCCGGCATCGGTTACCTCGTCGCAGATTGCCGCCACCGATATTCTCGCGCTCAATTCGGTGCCGCGCGTCGACGTGCCGGGAGGCCTGCACGCCGCTGTTTTTCGCATCGACCATGATCCGGCCACTGGCGGCAAGTTCTCGTTCGTAGCGGCGTCCACGGCGATGCGCACGGCAACCCCTGAAAATCGGGGCCGTGTTATTCAGACGTTCAATTACGGCGCCGATGCGCTCACGAATCCAGGGCTCAACCTCGCTTTTAGCTCCGAGTCGCACCTGATTTTCCCGATCTTTCACTATGCCGTGCCGTCACTGACGGTCGTCGTGGCGAGCGATTCGACAGGCCAGAACGACCAGCTGGTTCCCAGCATTTTCACTTCGTGGGGCTTTCGCGGTTGCGCCGACGCGTCGATTCCAACGCGGCCAGTGAACTATGTGAACTTGGGCTGCTCGAGCAAAGGCGCTGCGGAATACTGGGCGCGGACGCAAGAGCTGGTCGCGGCCGGCATCATCCCCGACGTGCTGGTGATCAATCCGGCATCGGTGAACGATGGCTATGTGATTGCGAACTTGGCGCGCACGTTTGCAGACCACCGAAGCCGGGCTATGGAAATTATCCGGTTCGCCCGTGCAAACGGCATCGCGAACGTATGCTTCATTCCCTTGCTGCCCTACAACGACCTCAACGCGGTGCAGGATGGGTACCGGGTTGCATTCAATGCCTGGCTGGGCACCGTGGCAGGAGCAAGCGTTCTCTCGTTTCCAGGGCTTGGCGATGGCGCAATGCCAGAGCGCTGGATTCCGGCGATGAACCACAACCTCGACAAGTTCCACCCGAGCGAATTTGCTATCGAAACAGTGATGGCGCGCGCGATGACTGCGTACATCAACACCATCGGATAGCAGCATGACCAGTAGACTAAAAATCCCCCCGGTGGCGATGGCGGTATCGATCGAGGATGCCCGCATAGCGGCTCGCGTAGACGGCCCGGACCTGGACTCTGCTATCGAGATCCAGGTGCGGGCCATCACCGAGGAAGCAGAGCACGAGATGAATCGTGCTGTGATCACGCAAACGCACACGGTCACGCTGGCGGCGTTTCAGGACGTGATCGACCTGGCGCCGTCTCCTTTGCAGTCGGTCACGAAGGTGACGTACAGGAATACCGATGGAGTCGTGCAGCTGTTGCCCGAAACTGTGTACACCATCAATCGCGAGTCTGAACCTGGCTGTATCGAGCTGGTGCCGGGCCAGCGCTGGCCGGCCACGGCCGTGCGCACCGACGCGGTCAGTATCGAGTTTGTGTGTGGTTATGGCGCCAGTCCGGCCGACACGCCATTCGCAATCAAGGCCTACATCCTGGCGAAAGTGCAGGAATTTTTCGGCCCGGCCGGCACAGAACGCAACGAGGGCCTGACACGATTTCTCGATCGATACCGGGTGTATAGATGACGGCACCGTTCGCGAAAAACGAGAAGGTCACGATCGAGCAATTGGCCAACATCACCGAACCAGAATTTGGGACCGAGGTGCAGACCTGGGTGCCAGTGCTGGTGCGCTACTGGGCGAACGTGCAGGACGTGCTGCCCAGCCGCAGCGAAGAGACCGCGAACGGCCTGGCGCAATCGCTTCGGCGCGCCCGGCTGCGCATGCGTAAGAACAGCGCGATCACGGCAGCGATGCGCGTCACGCTGCACAGCCGCGGTGACCTGGTCATGCAGATCATCGCGGGTCCGGCGGCGCTGGACGACCGCGACCACGACGAATGGATGCTCGAAGCGTACGCGACACATGGCTGATCACAGTCGAAGGCTTCAAACACGAGGAAAAGACCAACAATGAAACTTCTGATGACAGAAACAGTTCAGGGCTCGCTAGACGGCGTGACCGTGCAGCAGCTTGACGAGGGCGCCGAATACGACACCGTGGACAGCCCGCGCGGCGTGCGCCTGGCTGAGTACCACATCAAGCAAGGCGTTGCGATGGCCGCGCCGGCAGCGGCGTCGCTGACCAGGCCCGCCAGGAACAAGGCCGCAAAGTGAGCGCCGTCGCCATCATGCGTGCGCTGCTGGTCGGACATAGCCCGCTAACGGACTTGGTCGCGCCGGCGCGCATCGTCGGCGGCGACGTTCCCGAGGGTTCGGTGCCGGCGATCGGCATCCGCGAGGTCAGCCGCATCGAGCAAGACACGGTTGCGCGGGCAGGCAACAGCCTGGTCACCGCGCGCGTGCAGGTGACGGTGTACGCATCGTCCTACCCGCAGCAGAATGCCGTGCTCAAGGCGGCCAAGCTCGGCGCCGGCGTGTACACCGGGCTGATCGGCGGATACCAGGTGCGCAGCGTCCTGCGCGACATGGTCGGCCCCGACACGGGCGACGCGGCTGCCAAGATTTTCGAGCAGTCGCGCGACTTCATGGTGACGTACATCGAGCCGACCTGATTTTCATCTTTCCGACAAGAGCCGCCGCGAGCGGCATTTTTTTCGACCGCAGTTTTTGCAACCTGCCTGCCCGCAATCGTGCTCGGCAGGTTTTTTATATAGGAGTTTCACATGGCAGGAATTGATTTTGATACCGTCGCCGGTTCCAAGCTGTACGTCTCGACGGCAGCCCCGGCAACGCATACAGCAGCCGGCTTCGGCGCATTGGTCTGGGTCGAAGTGGGCAGCATCACCAGTGTCGGCGGCGTCAAGGGTCGCGAATACCAGACCTCGACGCTGGCGACCGTCGGCGACGCCCAGGACCGCGAGAAGAAGGGCTCGTTCAAGCTGCCCAATGCGGAATTCGAATGCGCCTGGATCGAGAACGACGCCGGCCAGATCATCATTGAAGCGGCGGCGAACAACTACAGCGTGCCGAGCTTCAAGCTGACGAAGCAGGACGCGACCAAGATCCGCTACTGGACCGCCCAGGTGATGAAGTTCGTCGAGAACCAGGGCACCAGCAACAACACGGTTCTGGGTGCGTTCACCCTGCTGCGCCAGACCGACACCATCACCGTTTAACCCTCACGGCCATCCGGCCATCACCAGCACCGGCCGGTCGCTGTCGCCTATCGTGGGCGCGGCGGCCGGCGCGGGCATTTAACTACCCACGAAAAAAGGAATCACCATGTTCAACCTGAAAAAACTCGCCATCGCCGCAACCGCCGACATGATCGTACGTGACGCCGCCGGGGAGGCCCAGTTCGACGACACGGGCCTGCCGCTGTCGATCACGCTGCACAGCCCAGGCTCGAAGCCGTACCAGAAAGCCAAGCACGCGGCGGAAGAACGCAACAACAACCGCGTGTTCAGCCGCATGCAGGGCAAGTCGGAGAGCAAGCAGTCGGCCGACGACAAGATCGCCGAACGCGCCGAGTTCCTGGCGTCGGTGACCGTCTCGTTCAACAACTTCGGCTACGAAGACAAGCGCGGCTACGAGATGTTCAAGGGCGCATACGGCGATATCGAAATCGGTCACATCGCGGACGATGCCGAGAAGTACCTGGGTGACCGGGGAAACTTCTTGAAGGTCTCGCCAAAGACCTCGGAATCTTCGTCCGGCACGCAGCCTGGCTAAACGCGGTCCCCGACGATTCGGACAAGCCGAAGGATGGTCGGGCGCCGTCCCGGCTCGACTTGCTGAAAAAAGCCGGGGTCGCGATCGACATGCCGCCCGTGGACGCCGGGCGCTACCTCATCGACTATTTGTACGAGTTCGGCCCGTCTATGCCTGCCGGAATGGGCAGCGGGCCGGTGACGTTCGCAGAAATGGAAGCCTGGGAGCGCAAGGCCGGCGTCGAGCTGGCGCCGTGGGAGGCCCGCCTCTTGCGCCGCTTATCGGGCGACTACCTGGCCGAGTCGCATCGCGCGACGAAGCCAAATTGCCCGCCACCGTTCGAGGATTCGCCGGCGCTGAACGAGTTTGATGCTCGCGACCAGGCCCGAAGGCTCAATAGTTTTTTTGGGGGATAAATGGCAAATTCCGAAACGCCCGGCCTGGACGACTTCCTGGCCTACCTCACCGACTCCCCGACCGCCATACAAGCGGGCGTGGCGGCCGGCCTGTGGGCCAGCGCGCAGCTCATCGAGGCTCAGGCCAAGGCGAACTGCCCGGTCGAGCATGGGGAGCTCAGGGACAGTATCCGGGCCAGCATCAAGGAAGTCGGGACCAAGGTGCTTGCGTCCGTCACGGCGGGCGGCGCGGCGCCAGGCGGCGTCTATATCGCCTACGCGCATCTTGTCGAGTTCAGCGGCGCCGCCCCGCACCGGATCGAAGCAAAGAGCGGAAGGCGCTTGACCTTCAACGGGCGGTCGTACAAAGCAGTCGATCACCCTGGCATGAAGGCGAGGCCATTTCTCAGGCCGGCGCTGGACGCCAGGACATTGGATGCGATCGCACTGGTGGAGCAGGAAGTTAAATCAGTTTTGAAATAGAAGATCGGAGCGGGCATGGTTCACGGAATTGAAGTTCACCTGATGGCGAACATCGAAAAGTATAGGCAAGGCATGGAATCGGCCAAGAAGATCGGTTCCGATTCCATGAGCTTCCTCGCGTCCGTTTTCGACAAGATCAAGTCTGCTGTCGGGGGTATGTGGGACTCCATCAAGTCCATGTTTTCGAACGTTGGCGGTCAGGCAAAGGGCGCCTTCAGCTCGCTGTCGGACTCGGCTTCGAGCGCCTTTGGGAAGGTGATCGGCATGCTGCCGGGGTTCAATAGCGCGCTGGACAAGACGAAGGACAAGATGGGCGAGACGGAGGAAAAATCCGACGGCCTGATGAAGAAGATCGGCATCGGCATCGTCGTGGCGCTTACTGCCGCTGCGGCCGCCATCACGGTGCTGGTGAAAAAAGGCCTCGATGCCGATGCCGCGCTGGCCAGCGTCGCAGTGTCGACAGGCGTCGCCGCGTCGCAAATTTCGCGCTTCGAGGCGACCGCCTTGAGGTCGGGCGTGAGCGCGCAGGAATTCGGCGGCTCGATGGGCAAGCTGCGCGAGAAAATGAAGGAGGCCGCAGCAAGCGACGGCAGCACCTTTTTCAGCAAGCTCGGCGTAGACATTGTCGATGCGAATAACGCCCTGTTGAAAACCGACGACGTGACGATTCAGGTTGCCAAAAAGATCGCCGACATGTCCAGCGAGGCCGAGAAGTACGCCGCCGCGTCCAAGGCCGGCTTCGAAGGCCAGGTCCAGGTGCTGGAAGACATCGCGCACGCCAGCGACCTGTCCGCCACCACCACGGATGAACAGGCCGCCGCCGTGGTGCGCCTGGGCAAAATCTGGCACGAGATCCTGCCAGGCGGAAAAGGCATGTGGGCGCAGATCAGCTCCTTTTTGACCAGCAGCCTCACGCCGGCAATGACGGAAACCTCGATCACGATCCTCAATTCGAAGAACACCATCGTTGGGGCCTTCAACGACATTTTTAACACGGGCTCGATGCTGCCGAAGTTTGGTGCTCAGATCAAGGAATGGGGACAATCGGCGTCGCAATGGTTTTCGTCGGTGGCCGAGTCGGCCACTTCTGCGACCGTCAAGATGATGCAGTTTGTCGCCAGCAAAACCGGCCTGGGTGATCCGAACGCGGTGCGCAAGCTGGCGGCGCCGGCTATTGTTCCTGGCGTCGTGCCGCTGACAAGTGCGACAAATACGCCTGTCACCAAGGATTCGGAGAAGGAGTACAACGCCCTCACCAAGGCGATCCAGCAAAAAATTGAAGTGCAGCGGATGGAAATCCGTACCGGCGGCACGCTCACGGAGGGCCAGCGCCTGCTTCTCAAAATGAACAACGAGTTGCGTGACGGCACTGTGACGATGACGGACGCGCAAAAGGCCCAGCGAACCGAGGTGCTGAACGCCTTGATCGTTCAGGAAAAGCTGAACAAACAGGCGCAAGAATCGCACGCCAAGGGAGAGGCGGCCGCCAGCAAAGAGGTGGCCAGCCTCACGACCCTGGTGGCCGCGATCAAGGCCAAGACCGCAGAGAACGAAACCGAACTGGCCACCGGCCTGGCCGCGACGGAAAACCAGAAATTCGCCATCAAACTGCACCTGGAGGAAGAACGGAGCAAGAAGAACTTGTCGGCCGCTGATCTCGCCCGGCTTGCAACCTTGAAGGCGGAAGCTGTCGCCCAGCTGGCCGCCAACAAGATCGCCGAGGATGCGGTCAAGGCACAGCAGGCCGAAAAGGACGTGGCAAAGTATATCGGTGAGAGCACGCTGGCGCGTCAAGAGTCGGCCGCCGCTCTGGCTGTCGAATACGAAATGGCCGGGAAGTCGGCCGACGCGCGCGAGATCGCTATGGTGGCCGTGAAGCAGCAAACCGCGCTCGAGAAGTTTCTGGCGCAAGAAAAGACGGCCGGCAAGATCATTACCGAGGAAGAGATCGAGCGACTGCAGGCGGAAGTGGTCGCGCGCACGGCGGTCGAGCAGGCCGCGATGGGCCAGGCGAAGGCACTCGGATACGCGCGCCAACTGGAAGATGAAAACAAGAAGTTCGCTGCCGAGTCGATTGACGACCCAGCTGCACGTGCAGCGGCGCTGCTCAAGATCGACACCGACATCTGGGCCGAGCGTATCCGCCTTGCTGGCGAAGGCACCGACGCGCAGCGCGTGCTGCAAACGCAATACGACACCTGGTACGTCAACCGTTCGAAGAACACGCTGACGGCAGCCGATGCCGCGCGCGCCAAAGATGCGCTCGACATTCTGACGGCGGTCGACGCGGCAACCCGCGATGCCGCAGCCGGCATGCAAGCCTCGTTCGGCGGCGTGGGCACCGCCATCGGTGGCCTGACGACGGCGCTTTCCGGCTACGCAGTCCAGCAGCAAGCGATCGCCGCGCAACTGGCGTCGGTGAAAGCCGATCCGACCAGCAGCCGCGAAAAGATCGCCAAGGCGGAAATTGCGGCCAGCCGGGCCAGCGCCCAGGCGCAGGTAAAGAGCTACGGCGACATGGCCGGCGCCGCGAAGGGATTCTTCAAGGAGAACTCGACGGGCTACAAGGTGATGGAGAAGACCGAGAAGGCTTTCCGTGCCTACGAAATGGCAATGGCCATCAAGAACATGCTGGCAAAGAGTGGGCTGCTGTCGGCCCTCACGAGCATGTTCGTTACGAGCAAGGCCACTGAAACGGCGGTCGATGCCACGTCGACCACGAGCTCGATCGGCAATTCGCTGCTGCGCGCTGGCGCGTCGATGACCGCTGGTGTCGCCAAGGCGTTCGAGCAGCTGGGCATTTGGGGCTTTGTGGGCGCCGCCGCGATCATCGCGTTCATGGGCGCGATGGGCGTCTTCGGCGGCACTGGCGGCGGCGGGCCTGCGCCTGGTACGTTTGAGGAACGCCAGAAGACCCAGGGCACAGGCACTGTGCTGGGCGACGACACGGCGAAGTCGGAATCGATTTCGAAGTCGCTGGAAATCATGGAACAGAATTCCTCGCGCGAGCTGGGCTATCAGAATTCGATGCTGGTTGCGCTGCGTAACATCGAGTCGTCCCTGGGCGGCGCCGCAAAAGGGATTTTTCAGACTGCCGGCCTGACCGGCGGCAGCGCTTTCGGTACGACCAACACTGCGACGAAATCCACCTTTGGCTCGGACAAAAGCACGACGATCACTGACACCGGTATTAAGTTCTCGGGAACGCTCGGTCAGCTGCGCGCCGGCGGCGGCAAGGGAACCCAGTACGAGGATGTGACGAAAACGAGTGATGGCGGGATGTTCCACGGCAATTCGTCCAGAAGCAACACGAACGTCAAGGCGCTGGCAGACTCGGCCATGAAGCCGTTCACGCTTATTTTCGACAACATGGGCGATCTGCTGGTCGGCGCCGGCGTGAAGTTGGGCGCGGACAGCGCTGGGCTGACGAAAGCCATCAACCAGATCGGCATCGACTTCGCGGTGAGCACGCGCGAGCTCAAGGGCCAGGACCTGGTCGATGCCTTGTCGGCCGGCGTGAGCGTCGCGTTCGACAAGGTGACCGCTGCGGTGTTTCCACAGATCGAAGGGTTTCAGAAAGTCGGCGAGGGCATGGGCGAAACCCTGGTGCGGGTCGCGGCGAACTATTCAGCCCTCGACCACGTCCTGGCGTCGATCGGCATGACCTTCGGTGCAACGGGCATGAGCAGCCTGCGCGCGCGTGAGGACTTAATCACCGCCGCCGGCGGCATGGACAAGTTCGCCGAGGTGGCCAGCGGCTTTGCCGAAAACTTTTTGACCGAAGCTGAACGTCTGGCGCCGGTGCAAAAGTTCGTCACGTCGGAGCTGGCTGCGATGGGGTTCGCCTCGGTCAAGACCCGCGACGACTTCAAGGCCGCCGTCCTCAGTTTCTCGAACGACGGCAAATTGCTCGATTCGACCCAGGCGGCCACTTACACCCGGCTCATCTCGCTGCAAGAGGCGTTTGCGTCAATCGTGCCAGCATTGGAAAATATTGGGAAAGTGGCAAAGACAGCAGCGGAAGCGGCGACCGAAAATCTGCGCCTGATGGACGAGTACGCTTCACTTACGCTGACGCCAGAAGCATTGCTCAAAAAGCAGCGCACGAAGGAGTTGGATGATGTCGATCCGAGCAATCGCTGGATGCTGGAGCAGGTCCACAAGGCGCAGGACAGCAAAACAGATGGCGACAAACTCGCGGCGGCCAACAAGGTGTTGCAGGATCAAATCGACACGTTCACGACGGACTCTACCAAAGTGCGTGCGCTGGCAATCGCGGGGATGAAGGAATCGACCGTTGCTCTGTACGACATCCTTACCACCCACAAGGCCAACGCCGCTATCGCGAGCGAGGCCAAGGCAGCGGCCGATGCGCTGAAATCGACGAACAAGGGTTGGCAGGACCAGATCGACACCTTGAGCAAGGTGACTATGACGCCCGACGAGTTGCGCGAGTTCGAGACCAAAGGCATGGAAAAGTCCACGATCGATCTGTACGACAAGCTCAAGGCTATGCAGGTGGCCCAAGCAGCGGACGCTGCGATCAAGCAGGCGAAGAAGGAGGCTGACGAGGCCAATGCGCGCGAGACGAAGAGAATCGCCGACGAGGCGCAGGCGGCTGCTGACAAGCTCCGGGCGGCGTGGCAGTCCGCGACCGATGCCATCTTCGACGAGATCAAACGTGTCCGTGGCGAGGCAGCAGGGACCGGTGCGTTGTCGCTTGCTGGCGCCCAGGCCGAGTTTGCGATGCGGACCGCGCAGGCCCGCGCCGGCAGCGAGGAAGCGGCAAAGATGCTGCCGGCGCTGTCGCAAAGGCTGCTGGAGCTGGCCGAGGCCAACGCAGCAACCGCTTTTGACTTGGCGCGAATCCGGGCGCGCACGTTGGGCAGCCTGACCGACACAGGCAATTCGCTTGTTGGCCAGCACGGCCTGACGTTGCCGAGCTTTGCCGTGGGCACCAACTACCTACCGAGTGACATGATCGCCCAGCTGCACGAGGGTGAGCGCATCGTGCCGAAGGCCGACAACCTGCGGCTTGAGCAGGCCTTGGCCGGCGACGGCGGCAATGCCGAGCTGGTGGCCGAGATGCGCGCATTGCGTGTCGAGGTGGCCAGCCTGCGGCAACCGCTCGACAAGACGGCGGCG
The DNA here is from genome assembly GCF_011682185.1 of Massilia genomosp. 1. Classification (NCBI taxonomy): domain Bacteria; kingdom Pseudomonadati; phylum Pseudomonadota; class Betaproteobacteria; order Burkholderiales; family Oxalobacteraceae; genus Massilia; species Massilia genomosp. 1. The sequence continues at coordinate 12,414 of NZ_WHJF01000020.1, read as the reverse complement.
AATACCAAGCGCGGGACCGACATCTTGGAAGTGGTCACCAGTGGTGGCGACGCAATGCGAATGGAGATGGCATGAGCACCGCTGATTTCCGAATGATCCGGCCCGTTGCGATTACCGATGCAATGCTGGTCAGCAGCTCGGTGCCGGAGGCGCTGGCGCAAGAGTATGCGCCTGGCACCGCGTACGCCCTGGGCGCCACGGTGGGCGTGACGACTGGCACCATGCAGCTCGTCTATCAAGGGCTGCAGGCGTCCAATACCGGGCACGCCCCGGCCAGTTCGCCGACTTGGTGGAAGCCGCTTGGCGCGGTCTATGCGTCGTACAGCGCGGCGGCCACGTACGCCCTGGGCGACATCGTGTCGAGCATTTCCGCCGGCGTGCATGACCTGTACGAGTCGCAGGCGGCTGGCAACACTGGCAACCCGCTCACCAATGACACGAAGTGGCTCAGGCGCAGTGCGACGAATCGATGGAATTTGTTCGACAAGGCTCTCAACAGCCAAACGGTGGCGCCGGGCTCGATCAGCATCGCGATCATCCCCGGCCTGGTGAACACGGTCACGCTGCTCAATGTCGAGGGCGCGCAGGCGACTGTTTCGCAGTCTGTGAGCGGCTACACGTCGACCAAGAGCCTGGTCCGGCATGACGTGCTTTCCTGGTACGACTTTTTTTACGAGGAGCCGATCCGGTCGGGGGATGTTGTTTTTGACGACATCCCACCGTACGGCGCTGCAACCCTGACGATCACCGTCGACAACGCCGGGCTGGACGCTGCAATCGGCGGCTGCTTCGTCGGCAAGTCCCGGACCATCGGCCTGACGCAATGGGGGCTGACGGGCGGGACGCTCAGCTATTCCACGCCGACCACGGACAAATATGGCAACACCACCGTCGTCAAGCGCGCCAATGCCAAGCGGCTCAACTTCGAGGTGCGAATTCCCCAGGGCTTTGAAGATGAAGCGTTCCGACTCCTCACCGAATACACCGACGTCGAAATGGTATTCATCGGGTGCTCGGATCGATCGATGACCATCACCTACGGCTACCTGGACCAGTGGCAAGTACCTGTATCACTTAACGGCGCAAACGCCCCGATTTCAATTAGAGGACTGACATGACAATAGCGCAAGTAATCACGCCGCTGCCGCCGGCGCCGAACCCGGCCGCCGACACGCCGGCCACGTTCAACGAGAAGGCCGCAGCGTTCGTCGCCGCGCAGCAGGTGATGGTGCCGCAGCTAAATACCTGGGCTACCCAGGCGAACGCGCTGGAAGCGAACGTCAATGCGAAGGAAATCGCCAGCAACGCCGACGCGATTGCCACCGCAGCGGACCGCGTGCAAACCGGCCTCGACCGCGTGCAGACCGGACTGGATCGAATCGCGGCAGCAAACAGTGCCGCAACCATCGGCGTGACGGCGGCATTCTCGGATGCGAATCCGATGGTAAAGAATGCTGCTGATAATACGAAGCAAGGCAAATTCAAGGCGGATCTGATTAGCCCTGGCACCATACGCGAATACCAAATGCCGAATAGAAGTGGCCCGCTCGCATTGCTCGACGATACAGCTATGGTATTGCTTGCGTCAGTTGTGCCAGTTGACAACGCGCTGACCGTCGATTTTCTAAATGTGTTCAGCTCGACTTATGACAACTACAAAATCATAATTCGCACTATGGAGGGGTCTTTGGCAGGCGGTGAGAATATCAACTTGCGGTTTGCGGTCGTTGGCGTTGTGGATGCAAACAGTAGATACAACTCAATACTCGTAACCCCAACCAATACATCACCTGCCGCTACAAACCTCGGTAGTTCTGGGTATGGTTTTGGTTATCTTCAAAATGCATCCATGAGTGGGGTAATCGAAATTTTCAATGCAAACGGGACCAACACTGCCAAAGCGTGGAAGGGTGAATCTCAAGTAAATTCGAGCGCGGGTGGGAACGTTTTCATTCAAACACTTGCCGGTTTTTATATTGGCTCCAGCGCCGTTAGTGGTTTCCGCTTGTTTGTAAGCGGGAGCGCCGCAAAGTTTCTGTCCAAAGGAAGTATTGAAGTCTACGGATTTAAAAAGGCGACATGATGGACGAATATATTGTTTGCGGCTGGGATAAGGACATCGGCGAGTTTTCCCGCCCGATGACCGACGAAGAAATCGCGCAGGTCCATGCGGACCGGGCCGCCGCCGCTGTGCCGGTGGTGCCGGTATCCGTGCCCATGCTGAACGCGCGCCTGGCGCTGATCGCCGCTGGCCACATGGCTGCCGTGAAGGCTTTCGTTGATGAGATGCCAGGCGCTGATGGCGACCAGGCGCGCACGTACCTTGAATACGCGCAGAACGTGCGGCGCGACCACTGGCTGGTCGAAGGTATCCGGCAAATGCTGAAGCTGACGCCGGCCGACATTGACGCCCTTTTCATCACCGCCGCGATCATCGACTGATCCCGCGCACTCCGCCACTCCACCACAGGCCACCTTCGGGTGGCCTTTTTATTGTCGCTCGCCGGCATCAACGCGCTAACCATCGGTCCGTCGCGCAAGGCCATTAAGAGAATCCAATGACGCAAACGATATCGACTGAAACACAAATTGCGTTGCTGACGGCCGGGCTGGCCGCAATGCAGCGCGAAGTTGACGAAAACAAGGAGGAGGCGGACGCCAAGCTCAATGCGGCCACGAAGCAGATTGCGGCGCTTGAAGATGAGCGCAACAAGGCGCTGAAGTGGGGCGTGATGACGCTGGGCAGCGCGGTTCTCGGGATGGCCTATTGGATCGTTGAAAAAATCGCGGGAGGGCACATCAAGTGAATGCGAAAAAGTGGTCGACCTCATTTTACTGGGTGCTCCGTATTTTCCTCTGCGTTGCCGCCGCGCTGATCCTGGTGGCGGCGCTCTATCCGCCGAAAGCCGTTCAAGGGCCGCCCGGCAAGACTGGCGCCCAAGGCATCGAAGGCCCGGCCGGCGCTGATGGCGTGGGCGAGAAGGGCGAAACCGGCGATCGTGGGCGCGCTGGCAGCGCCGGCGATGCTGGCAAGCGCGGCGCGGCCGGCAGCACAGGGAAGCAAGGCGAAACCGGCGCTACCGGTGCGAAGGGAAGCGGATTTTGGAGCGGAAAATGAAACTGATCGAAGACTGGCGTGCGGTGCTCGCCAAGGCCTGGAGCCTGAAATTCAACGCCACTGCGGGCCTGTTGGGCGCCGCCGAGGTGTACATCGCGCTGGTGCAGCCTGCCGGCATTCCCAATGGCGTATTCGCTGGCATCGCGGCTATGGTCTCGACGCTGGCATTTGGCGCGCGCTTGCTCGCGCAGAAGGAATTACATGGCACTGACAAATAAGCAGCGCGCCGGCTGGTGCGCAATCGCCGTCACGATGGTGGCCAGCTTCGAAGGCCTGCGCCAGAAAGCATACGCCGACCCGGTTGGCATTCCCACGATCTGCTTTGGCGAGACCAAGGGCGTGCGGCTGGGCCAGAGCGCGACGCTCGAGCAGTGCAAGGGCATGCTGGCCGCGTCGTTGCAGCTGGCGAACCACGCCGTGGACGACTGCATCCGGGCGCCGCTTCCCGATTACCGGCGCGCCGCGCTGGTCAGCTTCACCTACAACGTGGGCCGGGAAGCGATGTGCGGCTCGACTATGGCGCGCAAGCTGAACGCTGGCGACATCGAGGGCGGCTGCGACGAGATGCTGCGCTGGACGCTGGCGAAAGGTATCCGGCTGCCTGGATTGGTGAAGCGGCGCGCCGTCGAGCGCAACATGTGCTTGGGGGTGACGTGAGCGCCCTGGGCACGCTGGCCGCTGGCGTCACGGGCGGTATCTGGAAGATCATCGCCGTCGTGCTGCTGGCCGCCCTGCTGGTGGTGGGCGCGTGGACCGGTGGCAGCTGGTACTTGGCGGCGCGCGACCGTGACGCCGCCCGGGTGGAGCTGGCCGCCGAGCGCAGCGCGAACGCGGAACTGCGCGGCGCTATTCAAGCGCAGAACGCCGCAGTCGAGGCCGCCGGCAACGCCAAGCTGTTGGCCGAGGCGCGCGGCCAGGTCGCCCAGCAACAGGCCGCTGCAGCCGGACGGCGATTCGATGCCGCGCTGGCCAAGGTCGCCGGCGTGCGCGCCACCACGTGCGACGAGGCCATGCCGGCCGTGAACGTCATCCTGGAGTCCGTACGATGAGCCCGATTTACCGCATCCGGCGCTGGCCTGCTAGCGACGCTAAAACCGGCCGAAACCCGCATAGATACTCACTCTTGGCCGGCCACCTGTTGATCGGACTCGTGTTATTGCTCACTGCCTGCGTTGGCCCGGCGCGGGTGGTGCAAGAGGTCAAGGTGCCAGTCTACCGCCCGTGCGTCACTGGCGCGCCCGAGCGGCCGATGTTCGCCGTGCGCGGCCTGGCGCCGGATGCCAGCGACGGCGAGAAGGTGCTGGCCCTGGCGCGCGACCTGCCGCTACATCTCAAGTACGAGGCGCAGCTGGAAGCCGTGATAGCGGGGTGCTTGTGAGCGACGAGGCCGTTTCAGGTTGTCAAAAGGCCGTGACAACCTTATTGTCAAAATCCGAGTATTTGTCAACCAATTGGCGGCGCTTGTGACCGATACCGGAATTCCGGCATCGCCTGCTCGATATCGTGATGACGATATCGGTGCCGGGCCGCTGATCTTGGAGATGCACCGGATCGACGGCGCGCCTTGGTCCCCCATGCAGATGATCAGCGCCGACCTTCTGGCACACTACCGACGCTGCGAGGCCGAGCTGGTGGCGATCAAGACAGCAGGCGCTTATCGAGCTCGCTAAATTTGTCGCGCCAACACCGCCTTACCTAGCGCGACGGACGCGTGCTGCGACGCCTACGAGCAGTAAGCCTGCCACAATCATGGCATAAGATGATGGCTCTGGAACAGCTGCTGCGATCGACAGGGTCGTCTGCGGCGTCCAAGCATAGCGCGCCCCGCTGGGCGAGCCCAAGGCGTATTGCATGAACTCCGCACTCGTGCCGCTTTCGTACACCGTGGACCAGAAAACATAGCCCTCCGGATCGTTGCTATAGCGGCTTACTTTGAACTCGAGCTGACTATTCGGGGCGTAGCTGAAGGTATAGTCTGAACGACACGTCCCCCATGAGCAGCCGACATAGTCAAAACCGCCGACCTGAAGCAAGCTCAGTTCGGAAAACACTAGCTTGCCATCACCATTGCTGTCGGTGCCGCTGAACGTGCCCTTGATGTTAGCGGCGGGATTCCACTTCGTGGTTTCGCCGTCCCAGCTAATGGTGGCGACATCAAAGCCGGTATAGGCGAATGACCAAGTGCTTTGCTCGGCGTGCGCGCTGCAAAGTGGCGACAATAAGGCAGCAAGTGCAGCTAGTTTACGAATCATGATGTCTCCTTTGTGTTAGTGAGTAAAGCGCCGATGTTACAGTGTTCGACCTGCTTTTTTCCACATGAGTAGTTATTTGTTAAGCTTGTGGTCAATTCAATACGAATAGCGGGGGAGTGATCGCACCGCAGTCATGTGCTTGGACGACCCTGTTTGAGCGGCTTGCATGCCACTGACCTGCTGGCGCCGCCGCATGATCGTGGTGCGGTTTGTGTCGAAAATTGTCTAATTTATGCCCACTGGGTCATGGCTTATGCAAAGCCGGCGAGGGCGGGCAAGTTGAGTTAGATGGAGCACCGTAGGTACCGAAATCCGTCGATATGATCGTAATATATTTACAACAAAAAGATGACAATCAAATCATGGAAAAACCCACCACCCCAGAATGTTCCCGATCTGAATTCGGCCGTCGCCTGCGTACTGCGATTGCACACAAGTCGTATAGTCGGAGTCCCACAGCGATTGCCCAGGAATTCAATGCACGCTTCCCGCATTTGTCGGTTACGGGCCATGCAGTGCGGAAATGGCTCATGGGAGAGGCGATTCCCACGCAAGACAAGCTAGTTGCGCTGGCCGAATGGCTAGACGTTGACCCTGCTTGGCTTCGTTTCGGCGCCACATCTGTGCCATCAATTTCGGGCCCTACGCGAGAATTTTCCGATGGAATCGAGCGAGATATCGGCCTGCTGACTGACGACGAGCGCAAGGTGATCCGGGTTGCGATCAATGCAATATTTTCTACCCGGAAGCTGCGTGGAATTTTGCCGGCATGATGGCGGATGCAAGACCTTCGCTTAACTCAGTATCGACGCAATGTGTTCGCCAATCTTTTTCCATGCGTCCCGCTTTTCATCGGCATAGTCGTGGTGCAGGTAGTGCCTGCGCACCTTGCTTCCAGGTAGCACGTGGTTCTGGCACTGGTCGATGAGCTCGCTGGGCAGCCGAGCAGTGGAAAGGAGAGCTGATAAAATCACTTAGTGGGGTAGACAATTTTCCCCCTTCGCAAATAGTGGCGCTGTGTGGTTTTCACGCTATCGTGCCCCAGCAGGTCACTTGCCGCTTGTTCGCCGCGCTCGTCGGAGGTGTCGTCCGCAGCCTTGGCGCGCAGGTCGTAGAACCAAAACGCCAGAATATCAGCGGCGAGGGCAGGGGATGCATTGGCCGCAGCCTCGCGCGCTTGGCCGAAGTGGTTGCGCAGCACCGGCGCCGTCAGCCGCTTGCCGTGCGCGTTCACCAGCAGTGCGGCCGTGACGACATTGTGCGTGGCCTTGCGCGCCTCTATGCGCTTGACCAATTCCGCCAGCCGGCCGGTGATGACGATCCGAAGCGGCTGCTTCGTTTTCTCTTGGGTAACGCTCAGGTGCCCGTCGATGATGTCGTGCGACGTCATGCGCAGGGTGTCGGCGGGGCGCTGACCGGTCAGGTAAGCTAAGTCCATCGCGTCTTGCAGCGGGGCGCTGGCGCACGCGTACACAGCGCTGTAGACGGCATCCGTAATGTAGACGGCGCGCTTGTCAAGCGAATGCCCCTTGATACCCTCACACGGGTTTGGCAGGTCCGTATAGCCCCACCCCCGCGCCTGGTTCCACATCGTCGAGAAAACACGCTTGCAGCGGTTCGCAGTTGTGGGCTTGTCCGCGTGTCGATCAAGAAATTGCCTGATATGCATTGGCTTAATTGCTGTGAGTTGCATATCGCAAAATACTTCGTGCAAGTGTTTTACATCTGATTGGTACATCCTTGCTGAGCTAGCCGCGAGTTTTGGCAGAGAGTCGACCAGATATCGCTGTGCAACGTCCCTAAACATCGCTCCGGCCACGGGAGCGGCGGTCGCGTAGACCTGGGCGTATTTTTCTAGCGCCAGAAGCAGATCTCCACCTAATGCAATTTCCTTGCGCGGCTTGTCTCTGGTGTACATGTAGTAGTAGATTTTGCCGCTGCGCTGCACGCGAGGATGCATGAACGGCGGCATGTTCAGATTGCGTGTGTTTCGTCTACCACGTCTTTTCTTGGGGGCCAAGCATTCCGTACCGGGGGAATCGTCCTTGCGCCCTTCGACGGCAGCGATGGTGACGACTGGCTTCCCAACACCGTTCACCCAAAACGGGATGCGCATTGTGCGCAGCGCTTCGATCTGTTTGGCACTTGCTTTACGCCCGGTCAGATGCGCAATGTCGTCGGCATTCAGAAATGTGCTCACAATTTCTCCCCCCTGTTGGCCCCAGTGTTATGCCACTGAAACTATTGAATGCCGGCGCAGGCGCATAGCTTGAATGCCGCACATCGCTTTCTACTCCCTTTCAAGGAGTGAGGCGAGATGTAACCCGAGCCTCCCCCACGCATCGCGCTTCTCCGCCGCATAGTCGTGGTGCAGGTAGTGCCGGCGGACTTTGCTGCCGGGCAGGACGTGGTTCTGGCACCGATCGATGATGTCGAGCGAGACGCCCAGGCGCTGCATTAACGTGGCGCCAGTGCGGCGTAGGTCGTGCGGCGTCCACGCGCCTGTCTTGCCGGCGCCAAGCACCAGTGTGTTGTCGTGGCGTCGGTTCTTCATGGGCGCGCGTGGGCCGCCGTCCTTGGCTTTCTTGAACATCGATTGCCGATCCCCGACCTGTTTGCTAATCGACTTCGAGTCGACATGCCCTTCGTTATTCCGCGCGGGGAAGCACCAGTCCGCGTGGCCCGTGACTTGGCGCAGCTGGCGGAACTGGTCGAGCGCGAATGGGGAGAGATACACTGTCAGATCGGCGAGGTTGTCCTTGACGTTTTCCTTCGGGATGAACCACTCTGCCGCGTCCAGGTTGACGTGCTCCCACCTGGCCATGCTCATCTCGCCAACGCGGCACAAGGTCGACAGCATGATCCAGACTGCGCGCTGCGTCGTGGCGGCCACCGGCTGCGTGCCGTACCGCTTGTCCGGCGCCGCATCGTACTCGGCTTGCAGCTTGTCGAACACCGCCTGGAGCTCGCTGATCTCGGCGTCCGAAAGGATGCGATCGCGCTCATTGCTCATGTTGTAGTCGGGCGCGACGATCTTCTCGATCTCGATCAGCTCCATCGGATTCCCATCGATCAGCAGCTTGCGCCAGGGCTGCCGCTTCTCCGCCCAGGCGAACATCTGCGTCAGGCTGTTCCGGACCATCACGGCCGCTCGGTTGACGCCGCGTGCGACCATGGTGCGCAGCACGCCACGGAGGTCATGCTCCGTCAGATCCTTGATCGCGATGGCGCCTATCGCCGGCAGCACGTCTGCGCTAAACGACCGGCGCAGCTCGGCGTTGCCGTCCTTGCGGCGCACGCCGTCGAGCAGCCAGGCATCGAACATCTGCGCAACAGAGAGGTTCTCCGTCGTTTCCTTAGCTTGGGTGCTTACAAGTTGAGCCTCGGCCTCGGCCAGAATCTGCAACTCGCGCAATCTCTCTTCCTCCTGTTGGACCTGGATGTCCACTCCTTCCCGTGCTAAGGTCCGAATCCTAGCCGCCTCATTTCGCGCGTCCGCCAATGACATCGATGCGTCGTTGGTCGAGATGCCGTAGGGACGTGAAAGGCGCAACTCGCGCTGCTTGCCGGCGACCACGTACTGCACCACCCATACCTTGACCCCGTTCACCGCGATACGCAGTTGTAGACCGGTGTCCACGTTCTGCTTGTACGGTTTGTCTCTCGGCCGAAGTGCGGCCACCTGCTGTGCTGTCATTTTTCCCATGCGGAGTTCGTGCCTTAAATATGCCTTAAATATTCGTGGAACGTAGTGTACTTGGTTGGACGCTGTTGGAGTAAAAAGAAAGGCAAGTCCTTGATTTTTATAGAATTAATTGATCGCAACGGTTCCTGCTGGACTTTGTTGGAACTGGGAAAATTGACATGGGGTGCAAGGGGTCGAGTGTTCGAATCACTCCGTCCCGACCAATAAAATCAATGACTTAGGCCAGCCAGCGTGCTGGCCTTTTTCTTATCCGCAGAAATTACCCCTACATTTACCCCTACAGATTGTTTGGATGCGGATAGCCTGTTCCGGGGCTTACTGGACTACTGGCCTCTCGCTACGGATCATGCGGCCGACGCCTGGGGCGGGACCGAAGACTGTGGGGATTCACCCTTTAGGGGAGGTGGTGGCACGTCGCCGTTCTCATCTGGTTCGTCATCGTAGAAGCGCTCATCAGGGTCCAGCACCCAGAGCACCTTTGCCAGAGCTAGAGGTGCTGCCTTTGCAGCATTCGGTGGCGTGACGCGCCGGGTCCTGTACGACAATATGAAGACGGTTGTTCTTGAACGAGATGCGTATGGTGACGGCGAACACCGTTTCCACGCTGGCTTCCTGGACTATGCCAGGCATAGCGGCTTCGTCATCAAGCTGTGCCAGCCGTACCGGGCCAAGGCCAAGGGCAAGGTCGAACGCTTCAACGGCTGCCCGATATCGTTTTCGTCGACGTGACCGAGGACAGTACGCCGCCGGCGCTCAAGCCGATCCGCGTCGCGACGTTGCCGCCAATCCAGCGCAGCACGGTGGAGCAAGAGCATTTCGAAAACGTCCTGCGACTGCTGGATGGATGGGCCGCGTGGATCCGGACCGACGAGCCCATTGCCGAAGGCGCGCCACGTCAATGCCTGGGCGCCCCAGATGCCGGCATTCGCAGCTTCGAAGATCTGGAAATCGAGGTCAACAAGCGGCTCGTGCGCGAAGTGCATACGGCCGTCCGGGAGCTGCAGGTCATCGAGCGCGAGGCAGTGATGACCCACTACGGCCTCAAGACACGCGGCGTCTGGCGCGCCGACTTCAGCACGGTTTTCGATCAGGCCATTTACAGCTTGTTCGCGCTGCCCAAGGACCGCTGGTGAGCGACAATTATCTTGGCCGGTAGACGACAACTATCTTGGCCGGTTTGTCACCTGAAACCGGCCCGGTGCGGAAGCGAGGTTTACAGTTGTTTCGTTCAGCATGTGGCTGAGGGAGATGACGAGTGGCCGGCAAACGCATTGGAGATCACCAAAGGAAATTTGCAATCGCAGGGCGCGCGGCGTGGTCGACATTGTGTGGGATGACGGTGGAGCGCAGCCGATACCGCATGCAGCGTTGAGGGCTGCATGCAAAAAATGCCGTCAATGCCAGACCGCGCGTCTGCTTGACCGGGTCCGTCGAAAATTGGGCGATTGCGCCGAGTAAATTCAATCGACCCCGACTCCTGCGGTGGATGAGCGTAATATGGCTTACGCAAGCACTTGTTGAACAGAGGTCGTGCCGGGTCAAGCTATTCATCCACTACCTGTCCGAACCGACCAATTCACCGCAACCAAAAGGATGATGAAATGTCGATTAATCAACTTGTATACATAAGTCAGGCAGTACGTAAGATGTCTCCGGAAGATCTTGCCGCGATCCAAGAAACGGCAAAGAAAAACAACGGACCACTCGACGTCACCGGCAGTTTGTTTTACAACGGCGGTTGGTTCTTGCAAGTATTGGAAGGTCCGGCATCGACGCTCGATAAGCTCTATAAAAAAATCGAACTTGATCCCCGGCACAAGAATTCCCGGATACTTTACAACGAGCCAGCAAACTTCCGTACGTTTCCGCGCTGGAGCATGAATATGACCAACTTGAACGACAGGCAAGCCGACAAATACGATGAACTTGTTGAAGTCCTCGAAGCGGCTCAAACAAACCGCAGGATCGGATCGACATCCCCGGCAGTGGCGTTACTGAAAATTTTCAAAGATTAAACGACGCGGGCCTGGTTGAGGATGTGGAACAAGCGCTCGTGGCCGAAAGCGGACACTGCCACGAGATGGAGTGACCGTATAGTACAACCATGCATAGGGCACCTCGAATTACCTGCAAATTTCGCGCGACCACCGGTCGCGATGCCGGCAGTTGCGTTTTTTTGATGTCAGACCGAGCCGCTTCCCGCCCGTTTTAAGGGCGCTGAACCTCGTTTTGTGCAGTCCGGACGGACTGCGGGCGTCAGAACGCCTCGACCCTGGCCTCCTTCAAGTAGACCAGGCGCCGCAAATTGTAAGCGGCGACCTTCCAATTGAGCTGCAACGTGGTGCGCGCCAGTCCGATCGTGCGCCGGCCCGTGCCGCCCATCTCGGCCAGGCCGGCGAACACATGCTCGATGCGGGCGCGGGTCTTGGCGATGCCCGTATTGCGCCGCTTTTGGGTTTCCGAAATTGGCTTGTCCTTGCTTCCTTTGCGCTGGATATGCATGCGCCATCCCTGCTGTGTCAACCTGTCCTCGCGCGCGCCATCTACGTAACCCTGCTGTATGCGGTGACGGCGAGTTGCGTACGTCATCGCTCGTGCTGGCCCAAGGCATGAAGCAAGAGCACCGTGCCGCATTGCAGCTGATCCGCAAGTACGAGCCAGCGTTAGGCGAATTCGGAAGGGTCGCATTTGAAATGCAACCCTTTGAAACCAGCGCCGGCATGCAGCGTCGCGAGGTCGCAATGCTCAACGAATCTCAATCTACGCTGCTGATCGCGCTGATGCGCAACAGTAAGAAGGTGGTCGAGTTCAAGATCGCCTTGGTGAAAGCGTTCTACCGCATGCGCGATGCACTGGCGCGCGGTGAGCGCAACCTGTGGCAGCAGATGCAGGCGCTAATCTCCAAGGAAGTGGCATCTGAGGTCCGCGCCTCGTTCGGCTCGCACCTGATGCTGGACCGGAAGCGCGAACTGCCAAGCCTGCGCGATGAGCGCGGCATGCCGGAAGCAGCCATTCAACCCTTGCTGCTCAACTAATCTATCCGGATGCCTCGCCCGCCATGGCAGAGGCCACCAAGCCCGACAAGCACAAGGTTCGCGCCTACATGGACGAGCGCACGCACCCCGAGCAAGACGACCCGCCGCCCACGCCCGACGATATCCGCCGAGAGTTGGGCTGGGGGCTGATCCCACATACGACGACAAGGAAAACCGTAAGCGGTAGCTGAGCGGCGTTGTAGATCAGCCGTTAAATCTGTGCAGGTCCGAGCGTAGCGGATTGTCGGCGCAATGCTGTTTCCACAGTCGCGGTGTCAGCTGCTCGACCTTCGAGGCGGGATG
>NZ_WHJF01000209.1:0-3363 GCF_011682185.1 Massilia genomosp. 1 | reverse complement strand
TGATGACCATAGTAAATCGGTACCACCCCTTCCCATCCCGAACAGGACCGTGAAACGATTTTACGCCGATGATAGTGCTGCAACCAGTGTGAAAGTAGGTCATCGTCAGGCTAGTTATAAGAAGAAAGCCCCGCAGAAATGTGGGGTTTTTTTTCGTCCGCGTTTTCTTCGTATTCATCGCGAAGTTTTCTCTGCGAACAGGCGCCGCATGTCGATCTACATTCGATAAGCGAAATACCACAAGAAAGTATGTGGTGCTTGCCGCCATGAACATCGCTTGCATTAAATCTGAGCTCGATATCCAAGGTGGCGTCCGAATTCAAGCTACTGCGCCCTGCGGCCAGGAAAGCGCTTTAACAACAGCACACGCCAGGGTCCGTCAAGGTACACGCCGCCCGACGCGCGCGCACCTTCCAGGGCCCGGTACTTTCGCCAGATGCGTCGCCCCGGGCACAGCTTGAATCCGATTAGTGAGCCGCGCACTCCTGCTCTCGCATCAGAGCGGCTCGAGATGCGCGCCGCGCATGCCGACGAGTAGTGCTTTTCCATTCGCATCGACGCGCAATTCGCCGTACCTCGCCGCTTCCCACCGTTTCGCCTCGCCTTCCTGGAAATACCACGCATCGGTTACCACCGTATAACCGCCGTGGCGCGGGGTCAGTTCGATGATGATCTCGCCTGGTGCAAGTGGCCTGCCATCGTATAGGCGTGTCAGCTCCGCAACTCCTTTGTCGTTGACCTTGCCGGCGACCATCAATCGCTCGCCTCCCGTTTCCATTGCACCTGTCTCTGCTATCGCTTGCGGCAATTTGAAATTCAAGCGCATGTAATCGCCCTGCATGATCGAGCGCGGATCGGCAGGGGCCAGTTCAACCAGGATAGGACGACCGTGAGAAATCAGCGATTCCTTTTGCCAGATGCCGATATTGGCGATGGCAAGTACCCCGAGCGCCGTCACTGCAATGCCGATCCGGCGCGCTGTCGAATCCGGCGGCACAGGGGCTGCGCCGCCGCTGGAGATTACCGGTTCGCCCGCGCGAATGGCAAGCCAGGCAATCAGGGCAAACAGCGCGCCGGCGCCGATCAGCAACAGCGCCTTGGTCGCCAGCGGATAGGCCAGCTGATAATACAGCGCACCGGTAGCCCATGCGGCCGCCGCTGCCGCTGCCGCCGCAATGCGCCAGCGACCGGCGCTCGCGAACACGGCGAACATCAGCAAAATTGCGCCGAGTGAGGGCATCAGTACCGCCAGTCCAGTCAACACTGCAATCGTGAGTCCATACCAGGGTTTGCGTAACGCCGGCCAGCACCTGGCCAGCCAGGCCGCCCCGGCCAGGATCATTGCCGCCGATGTGCATTGGGCGAAAAACGCCAACCGTTGCGACAGCGGCGCCGTCGTGCCGGGCGGGGCGCCATCGATCGCGGCGCCAACCATGAATGTCATTCCTGTCCAGAGTGCCAGGCATGCGATGAGAGTGAGGACCCACCCGGTGGCCACCCGGTCAATCAATACACTGCGCAGATATTGTCGCTGCACGAAGTCGGTAACGAACCAGATCACCATCGCACCATGCACCACAATCCAGAAATGATCGCGGTCGCGAATGTCGTTGGTGTAGAGCGCGATCATCGCCACGATAATGAAGGCGCAGGCTTGCGCGCCCAGCAGCACACGCAACCAGTTGCGTGGAATCAGGACGGCCAGAACCATCGCCAGCAAGGCGACGCTGAGCGAGGCCTTGTGCGCCGACAGGTCGAAGTAGAACGCCACGCTCATGGTCGCTGCGCCGGTCAGTAATGCCGGAATTGACAGCTGTTCGACGAACAGGGGCAGAGAGGCGCGGCGCAGAATGTAAATCGCGCCGCCGCATAGCGCGAGCGAGATAGGATACAAAGCGCTTCTGCTCCGGCTGACAAAGTCGTCACAAATCAGAAAAATGATGCCCATTAATGGAAGGGCCGCCAACCAGGCTCCGAGCGCGGTCAACAACACAACTGGCCAAGGACGATGTGCCTCGTGCCGGATAACTGCGGCGGAGGGCGGCAAAACGCCGGCGGCAATCGCATCGGCGATCAACTGGTCGAGTGGGCGGCTCATTTCGCACCGCCATTGAGCGCGGCACGCTCCGACAGTTTGAGAATGGCGCTCACGGTCGCGGCCAGCAAGCCGGCAGCGGCGAGGCCAAGGAACAGCAGCATTGGAATGGACCAGCGCGTGCTATCGAGGTTGACCATGTGCGCCAGTAGTCCAATCAAGAGAATATTCAATGCCAGCCCGATGCCGCTCAGGGAAAATATATCGAACAAGCGAGGCGATATGAACGCCGCAGCGGCGATCGTCAACATGAACAGGGCCAGCCAAAATTGTCCTGATATCTCCGAACTCATCAGGCCGGCAATCCCAACCAGCGCGACGCTGATTACCGCGAGCGTGACGGCCACGCGCATGGACAAGCGTCCGGCGCCAGTCCACTGCGCAAACAGAGGGCTGAGCAGCGCAGCGATCGTCAACCCGCCAATGCAAGCTGTCACCTGAAAGTGGATTTCGCGCTGGTCCAAACGCCAGCTATGTCCCGTGTTCGCATGTAGCCAGAGCGAAATTGCGGTCATGGCAATCAAGGCCCACGGCGTCCACAGCGCGTCGTGTCGCACAGAAAGGCATAAAGGCAGGCCCAGCAGCGCCCATAGGGCAAACAGTTGCCAGGGATCGGCGCCTGTCTGGTAGGTCTGGCCGAAGTAAGCGAATACCGCACCGATAGCGAGCAGTGCGAGCAGGGCCAGCGGAATCCGTGCAGCTGGTCGCGCATACGCGCCGATGCACATGATCACCACCACGCCTTGCAACAGGATGAAGCGGGTCGCGCGTGCAAGTGAATCCCAGTTCGCCGCAATCCAGAAAATAATTCCAAGGCCGATCAGCGACGCCGCAATGAGAGCCAGGCTGATACGCAAAAGCCGGACCAGGTTGGCTGGCTCGTCGTCGAGGCCGGACAGTTGGCGGAGCTGTCGACGCTGCTCGTCGTTCAGTGCATGGGCTGCGGAAATCTGTAAAAGCGACAGGCCAATATCCATAATATTCATTCAATGTTGGAGGTGTGGAGGAGTCTACTCGGCTTTGCATAGAAAATACTTGCCAACAAATAAGAAGCTTTGCTATAGTTCGCCTCCCCGCAGAAAGGGTTAACGAAATCAAGTAGTTAGCAGTCTGCCAGGGCCGTCTCCAAGGAGGCGCGGTAGTAAAAAAGAGGTTGACGAAAAACGCAAAACGCCGCATAATCTCATCTCTCTGCTGCAACGAACACAACGCTTCGTAGCAAACGGCAGAAGGCGGTACAGAACAAGTTCTTTAACAATTAACAGTCG
>NZ_WHJF01000208.1:0-3428 GCF_011682185.1 Massilia genomosp. 1 | reverse complement strand
TCAGTATCGATTTAACCGGCGCTTCGATTTGTCGACCATTTTGACGCGCCTCTTGTACGCTGCTGTCGCCACGGGCAACCGAACCGAAGCGTGGTGTCGGTTAGCTGAAGATCAGCGCTAATCACCATATAGTTAACAGGTTTTTCCTGACCATCTGCTCGCCTGAATTCGACCATTTGTAGATAAACTCCGGTTATCATATCAAATTTTCAGACTTGTATATCATACAATCTAAAATTCTTGTGCGTCCAGTTGTTGCCCTGTATTCGGCATCATGATCGACGTCGTTCTGTGACATGCCGACCAGCGCGGCCTGGGCGATGTAGTCGCGGGCACCCGCGTGGTCGATCCTGCGCCAGGCGGCACCTGCCCGATGCTGAGCTGTAAGGCGTGCCGGAATAGCCGGACGCAGCGCTCGCAGTGGTGTTCCATGCACCCGCTCCAGGCCGGCAGGAACCACCGTGGCGGACCGCCGCACCGTCGTCCCCAGCGTATCTTCAACCCCCTGCAAGCCCACGTCTTCCGCGATCCGGAAGGCTTGCATGCCCGCACAGACACGGTCGTCCTGACTGGCAAAATCATGGAAGCGCAGGCGCTCGCGCTTGCCGAAATACGGAAACCGGATCAGCGGGCGCCGTGCCAGCCAGGCGATCAGCGGCCAGTCTAAACTGGCGAACGCCTCATCCACCTGCGGCGTCACGACATGCTCCTGCTCCCACGCCAAAAAGGCGTGGAACAGTTGCTGGCGTTTGTAGCGCGGATAAGCGGTGCCGGCGCGGCAAGACGCATGGCATTCCACCAGCAAGGCCGCAAAGCGCGTGCCGACCACAGCGCGGATGACCTCGTTGCCGCCGTATTGCCGCGTGTACTGGAAGATGGCGTACGACTCGGCGCACACCTGGCGGTGAATGCTGCGGAAACGGTCCGCAAACGCGGCAACGGCATCGAGCTTCTGCTTGCGCCTCCCAGGAATGCACAGAGACGGCAAGGAAGCGATGCGGGCACCGAGCTTTCCCAATTTGAAATAGCCGGTCGCCCACAAGGAGCCGTGCGCCGCGATCAAGGCGAATACATGGCGTTTGCCGGATTCGAGGTAAATGCGGTGATACAGCCTGACGCGCCGCTGCACATCGTGCAGTTCGCCCGCCAGCGCATAGCCCTCGCTCCTCAACATCTCGTATGCTGCTGCTGTCATCCTGTCCTCGCCTGCTGATAAGTTTTTCGTACTCATCTATACGCAAGCGCCGTGCCACGACCGCACCTGGTCCAAGTGACTGATTTATAAAGGATTGGTCGCTGCCTCGGCGGCATGCCTGTCAAGCACGTGTACAGCAAACCCATGGCAGCTATCAACAACGCTTACATCTGATGGGGCAGCGACGTCCGCCTTGACGCTTCCCCGGCTTTCATTGACACTTTAAACATATTTCCAACCTGGTAGAGGTGATCTGCCAGGCCGGTTCAACCTCGACAAGGGAGCGCGCATGAAAGCAAGTCACTGGATCGGCATCCTGCTTGGTCTCGTCAGCTGTGCCGCAAGCGCCGTCGACTTCGAGTATGGCGACTGGGCCGTCGCCTGCGATAACACGCGGCGTTGCGAAGCCGTCGGCTTCCAGCGAGAAAACAAAGGCGAAGAGCCGGTCGCCCTGTATCTGCTGCGCGAGGCCGGCCCAGACGAGCCCGTATTCCTCAGGTTGATGCTCGATACCGGCCGGGGCAAGGTGCCGGACAAAGTCAGCATCACGGTCGGCCAGGTGATCCTGCACGACCTGATTCCCGAGCAAGTCATCAACACCGACGACGCCGCCAAACTGATCCCCGCCTTGCTCAAGGGCGAGCGTGCCGAGGTCCGGGCCGGCACACGCCACTGGGCCGTGTCGCTCGACGGCGCCAGCGCCGCCTTGCTCAAAATGGATGACTTGCAGGGAAGGGTGGGCACGCCGGGCGCCCTGGTGCGCAAAGGCACGAAAAGCGAATCGTCGGTGCTGCGTGCGTTGCCCGTGCCCGTGCTGCGCGCCGCACGGCTGGACCGGGCGCGTCCGGGTGACGAGCGCCTGCTCGGGGCCATCCTCAAGGCCATCGGCAAGCGCGATTGCAGTCGCGACGAGGACGATCCCGGCCGAATGGAACGTAGCCTGCAGCGCCTGTCCGGCGGCAAGGTGCTGGTCATGATCCAGTGCGGACAGGGCGCTTATCAGTCCGGGTCCGACGTCTGGATCGCCAACGGCAAACCGCCCTATGCGCCAGTGCCCGCAGTCTTGCCGCCCCTTGAGGACAATCATGGGAACAGCGTTAGCAACGGCGGATTCGACGATGGCGTATTGAGCTCGTACGATAAGTGGCGGGCCACCATGGAATGCGCGACGTCGACCAAATGGCTGTGGACCGCGCAGGGCTTCAAGCTGCTCGAGGCGACGCGTGCCACGATGTGCCGCGGCTTCCCCGAGGGAATTGACTTGCGCATCTGGACCGCCAATCTGGCGCCGAAATAGGGCATCATTGCCGACAGGCCGTAAGGCGCGCCGATCGCCCTCCAGAACAGGTGGGGACCTCGAAAAACCGTAGCGAGCGGTGCAAGTTTCGTCGGAGAAGCGCAGCCGTACGAAGGTACGGTGAGCATCGCAGGACGAAAATTACGCCGCGCAGTAGGTTTTTCGAGGTCCCCAGGTGTCGGTACGCACCGATGCCCTTCTGGTTCAAGCTACGATAATCAAGGAATTGCCATGAAACGTGTCACCGGCATTGGCGGCGTCTTCTTCAAGTCGCCGGACCCGCCCCGGCTGGCCGAGTGGTACCGCGTGCATCTTGGTTTCAATATCGAGCAATGGGGCGGCGTCGCTTTCCGCTGGGCCGGACCGGACAATCCGGCCGGCACCGGCAGCACCATGTGGAGTGCCTTCAAGGAAGACACTCAGCACTTCGCACCGAGTCCGGCCGCGTTCATGATCAACTACCGGGTGCATGACCTGCACGCGCTCATGGCCGCACTGCGTGACGAAGGATGTCAGGTCAGCGACCAGGTCGACGAATCCGAGCATGGCAAGTTCGCATGGGTCATCGACCCGGACGGCAACAAACTCGAATTATGGCAGGCACCGGAAGGCCAATAACAAGCCCTGCATCGCCGGCAGAAGAGAGCTGTAGCCAAGCCCGGCTGGCCGCCTTGAACGCCGCCCATGCTGATTGCCATCCGCATTCGGCAGCCCAGGGTTGGTGTGTCGTATCAGTCAGCTTGAAATTCGAGGGGGGGAGCGGTTCAATCATGCTTGCACCTTTCAATTGCCGAGTGCTAAGGTGCGGCTTGATCGGTTGCGCGGCAAACCTCGCCCTTCAGGGCGGGGTCAAGAGCGCGAACGGCGCAGCCGTCCGGTTTGGTGCGTCTAGTGCGGCGTCTGCTGCTGTTCGATGTACTGCCGGATAACGGCGAT